>PWME01000183.1 GCA_003559235.1 Mollicutes bacterium
ACAGTGCTTCGGTCATAATCCAGACTGCGCATCCAGGCAGAACCAATCTCGCTGTTGTGTACGTCCATGATAATAATGCCTTCTAGCTCCTTAATAATACCGTCTGGCCGGTCTGGCTGCACAGAAGAACTCCACCACATGCCGAATTCACCAAGACCAGTAAAACTACCATCGGAAATTCTCACCCCCCCGGGTAGACCCGACCAACCGGTTTCATCGGTAGCACCATAATTCGGTCTATTCCATCTTGGATGTCGCGTTGGTTCTGTTCGGGTTGATTTCAGTTTACCTCCCTCATGCCTTCCTCTCCAACCTGAATCATTTACCCCCTGCATCCCTAAATTCCTTTCAAGGTCCTTCCAGCAATCATCACTGGGCACTCGCCAACCAGTTGGACACAAACCACGTGAATCACTTACTGCGGACCAGTTGTAAAGGAATCCGTAACTATCATCATATACTGACCAATCATCACGGGCTATACTTGTACCATTTCTGTATCTGGTTGTTCTTAAATTACTTGTCATCCACCATTGGTTTGCAATTTTTACTGTTGGGTAAATATTGCCATCGATATCAGTTACCGTACCGGTTATGAACAATCTTGCAATGAAATTCACCTCGGTGATATTCTGTTGGACATTAAGAAAAGACTTGGATGTTGGCTCAAAGCGATAGTCATCACGAGAAGGTGATAAAGTAATATTTACGCCTTCAGACACATATAAGATGTAATCGCCATTAGAATTAGTTGTGACTTTGGTACTGATGTCTCCCGCTGCGGTTATCGTTACCCCGCCTAGGCCGGAACCGTCCTCGGTGACCCTGCCCGAGATTTGATAAGTTATGTATTCACCATCAAAATCTATACCAGTTTGATTCTGCGTGATATTGCTTATCGTGCGGGACTCAGGGGTAAACCTGTAGCCAGTAAGGGTAGGCTTTATGGTAACCGTCGCTCCGTGCGGTACATCTGTGATGGTGTACTCACCATCACGGTTAGTCTCAACAGTCTCATTATGTCCACCTGATGCCTCGATTTTTACATCACTCAAGCCATATGTATATCCTAACTCGGAAACCTGTCCGGAGATGCTATAGAATACAACGACGGCATCTCCACGGAGCGTCACATCAACCGGGCTGGAGATGTTGGTCGCATCATGGGTTATGCGGAGCGTTGCGTCTTTTCTGCCTGTGCTCGTCGGGTTGAAACGCACCGACACTCTGAGGCTCTCGCCTGCGTTTAGCGTGTAGGAATCGCCACCTCTAATGATCGTGTACTGATCGGCATGAGCTCCCACCAGGCTGATCTGTCCGCTCATTGCCGCCGTGCCGGTATTTTGCACCGTGATCGTTGTTCTTGCGGTCTGATCCACGATGACATCCCCGAAGTCATGGGATTCCGGACTGACGGAGATGGTGGCCGCTGGTGCAATGACACCCACTCCCTGCAGCGTTACGTCAACCGGGCTGGAGGTGTTGGTCGCATCATGGGTTATGCGAAGCGTTGCATCCTTTCTTTCCGTACTGGTCGGGTTGAAACGCACCGTCACACTGCGGCTCTCGCCTGCGTTTATGGTATACGATCCGCCACCGCTCGTGATCGTGTACTGATCGGCATGAGTGCCGGTCAGGCTGATCTGTCCGCTCATTGCCGCCGTGCCGGTATTCTGCACCGTGATCGTTGTGCTTGCGTTCTGATCCACGATGACATCCCCGTAATCATGGGATTCCGGGCTGACGGAGATGGATGCCGCTGGAGCAGCCACGCCATCTCCCCGCAGTGTCACATCAACCGGACTGGAGGTGTTGGTCGCATCATGGGTTATGCGAAGCGTTGCTTCTTTTCTGCCCGTATTGGTCGGGTTGAAACGCACCGTCACACTTCGGCTCTGTCCTGCGTTTATCGTGTAGGATCCGCCGCCGCTTGTGATCGTGTACTGATCGGCATGAGCTCCCACCAGGCTGATCTGTCCGCTCATCGCCGCCGTGCCGGTGTTCTGCACCGTGAAGGTTGCACTTGCGTTCTGATCCACGATGACATCCCCGTAATCATGGGATGCCGGGCTGACGGAGATGGATGCTGCTGGTGCAGCCACGCCATCTCCCCGCAGTGTCACATCAACCGGACTGGAGGTGTTGGTCGCATCATGGGTTATGCGAAGCGTTGCTTCTTTTCGGCCCGTGCTGGTCGGGTTGAATCGCACCGTCACACTGCGGCTCTCGCCTGCGTTTATGGTATACGATCCGCCACCGCTTGTGATCGTGTACTGATCGGCATGAGTGCCCGCCAGGCTGATCTGCCCGCTCATTGCCGCCGTGCCGGTGTTCTGCACCGTGAAGGTTGTGCTTGCGTTCTGATCCACGATGACATCCCCGTAATCATGGGATTCCGGGCTGACGGAGATGGATGCCGTTGCTGCCGCGACGCCATCTCCCCGGAGCGTCACATCAACCGGACTGGAGGTGTTGGTCGCATCATGGGTTAAGCGAAGCGTTGCTTCTTTTCGGCCCGTGCTGGTCGGGTTGAAACGCACCGTCACACTGCGGCTCTGTCCTGCATTGATCGTGTAGGAGCCGCCGCCGCTAGTGATCGTGTACTGATTGGCGGCAGTGCCGGCCAGGCTGATCTGTCCGCTCATTGCCGCCGTGCCGGTGTTCTGCACCGTGAAGGTTGCGCTTGCGTTCTGATCCACGATGACATCCCCGAAGTCATGGGATTCCGGACTGACGGAGATGGTGGCCGCTGGTACAATGACACCCACTCCCTGCAGTGTCACGTCAACCGGGCTGGAGGTGTTGGTCGCATCATGTGTTATGCGGAGCGTTGCATCCTTTCTTTCCGAACTGGTCGGGTTGAAACGCACCGTTACACTGCGGCTCTCGCCTGCGTTTATGGTATACGATCCGCCACCGCTCGTGATCGTGTACTGATCGGCATGAGTGCCGGTCAGGCTGATCTGTCCGCTCATTGCCGCCGTGCCGGTGTTCTGCACCGTGAAGGTTGTGCTTGCGTTCTGATCCACGATAACATCCCCGAAGTCATGAGATTCCGGACTGACGGAGATGGTGGCCAAAGTTGCAAGGGTCCCGACAAAATCTACCCCGGTGTGGTCTTCTGTAATATTGCTTATCGAGCGGGTTTTTGGATTAAATTCATAATCGGTGCGACCCGGTGTAATCGTAATATCTGCTCCCTGGGGAACTCCGGCAATAGTATACTCACCATCGGAATTCGTTAAAACGGTATGACTGTATCCGCCTGAAGTCGTAATCGTCACATCTGCCATCCCGGTTTCATTCTCGGTAACTCTACCAGAGATATTGTATTGGACAAGCCTGGTAGAAAAAAGGATTTGTGCACCGTATGCCGAACCAGCTTTATTGGTAGCGTAAGCCTTGATATGGTATTCCGTGTTCGGATCCAATCCCGTTATTTCATGGCTAAAGGCACCCGTGGCGGTACTGTCTGCCGTATAGCCGTCGTTTTCTTCAAGAGTAGGATCCGGACTTTTGCTCCATACGAGACCAAATGCGATTACATCAGAACCTCCGGTATCGATTAT
>PWME01000037.1 GCA_003559235.1 Mollicutes bacterium
CCACCGTTAACGACTGGACCGGTGCCATGGAAGCATGGAAAAGGTCGGCCAACTCATCCAGAAGGAAAACCGCCGGTCGGTCCCTGTACAACCTGGCTTTAATGTATGAAATACAGGGTGATCTGGAAACCGCGCTGAAATGCGCCCAGCAGGCATTTACAGATTACCGGATCAAACAGGGCAGAGCCTATAGCAATATTCTCAGAAGAAGGATACGGGATGCGGCTTTGCTGGATTAATGAATCGTTTATTGGTTGAATGGTTTGAAGTTGAGAAACCAAACGATAAACACTTAAACAATAAACCTTCTACCTGCCCTTATCTTCTTTCCCCGCCTGACGGTATTACCCCATTCTTCCTCAATAGCCTTTTGCCGCTTTTATCCATAATCCGGCCGTTTTATTTGTGAAAAAATATTTTTAGTCTAAAACAAAGGTTGCTATGTATTTTGTTTATATTTGAAAAATTTTTTAGAAAAATGAAACCGTTGCAAGATTTAGTTCATACTGAAAAACAATACATTAATTACGAATTGGCTGTTTTTATGCCTGGTAAACACAATGGCAACAAGACAAAAAAATAAACTGCTATTTATCAAAACAACAAATAAACCTTAAAAATAAAAGCATGAAAACTCTTTTACTTTCTTTGATTTTTTTTTCCACTTTTTATTTTGTTTCAGGTCAGGAAGTTTCTACAATAAAGGGAATTATTCTCGCCCTTGAGGAGGATAAAGTTTACCTTGACCTTAATGAAACCAACATTTCCGTAGGCGACCGATTGCAGGTTATTCAGGACAGGGGTTTTTTTACCCATCCCGTGACAGGAGAACAAATTGCAAGAGAACCAGAGATAATAGCTTATATCCAGATAACAGAGGTAATGTCAAATTATTCTTTTGGGTCGGTTTCTCCCCGTGGTTCTATTTCAAAATTAGAAGAAGGAATGGAGGCATTTCTATTGGACGAAGAAGCAAGAGACACAAGAGAGTTCAGAAAGTCTATAGCAGTACAACCCATGAATGTTTCCAGTGCAAGAGGGGGTTACTTAGGTTTTTACATTGCAGACTTATTAACAGAAGAATTATTTAATATAGACAAGTTTCGGGTAATTGACCGCCAGACCTTAGGTTTGCAAATGGATGAAATTGCTTTGACAACCCAGGGCATTATTGATGAAGGTGAAGCAATGAAGCTGGGCAGAACAAGAGGGGTGAATTATTTTATTACCGGAACTGTTTATGAACCAGATGTTGTTGAAGTTGGCACTGGTGTTCCAATTAAAGGAATAATGCAAGCAGCCGAAGTAATATCAGGCCAAAGACTTGGTTCCGAGTTTGCTTCGGATGTGAGAGTATCTCAGCTAAGAGCGATTGTAAATATCACACTAAGGGTCGTGGATGTTGAAACTGGCGAAATAATCTTTATTGCATCCGAAATGCAACAAGCCCAAGGTAGAAGCCAAATAAATTTAGAACAAGGTGCTCTTGGAGGCTTGCAGTTGCAAGGTGGTGCAACATCCTTTCTGAACACAATCACAGGGCAAGCAACCAAAGCAGCGCTTGTAAATCTTGCTGGATATATTGATGACTATTTTGAAGGAAACATTAATGAAAGAAATTTTAGAGGCAATGTAATTGATATTGGAAAGGTAGGTACAAGGAGCGAAAGAAGGGAGGAGCGAAATGCCGGCATAACCCATGCAGAATATTCTGGGCGATCAAGTGCTACCGGGCGAATACAATTCCAGGCCAGGATTGATAAAGGTAAGGAAGCAAGATTTCGTAAAGGTTATCCCTATAATGTATATGAACCCGTATATGAAAAGTCGAAAATAACCGGAGAAACTATAGTAACAAAGCATCAAAAAATAGGTAGTTTGCGTCTTATGCATATTGAGGAAAATATCTCGCAAGGAGTCCTTAGTTTAAAGGAAGGAGTTCGAAAACCCAAAGATTATATTTTTAATGAGGCAGAGGTAGAGTTTTATAGATTTAGACCGTTTAGTGTTTCTCCCATATTTCTTAGTAAAAAAGTCCACGGTTGGGGTCCCATTAGTTATCGTTTCAATAATTTATTCGCAATAGGCACACGGTATAAATTTGTTGATTTTCAGAATGGACAGGCGGAATTTTTGGATGTTTACGGCAGTGTTCATTATCGACTTGCAAAAAGCATTGAGCCTTTCGCAAATATAGGCTTCTCTGTTGGTGCTTATAGAAGGGGTGAAAGTGAAAATTATGCACCCCTGCTCTTTGATTTGGGAATAAGATTATATATAACAAACTGGATTGCAGCTGATATACTTATGCCAATCTATCCGGTATTTTCTTTTGGTGGCGGATTAAGTTTCCATATGTTTTAAGCCCGATGCCAATCGGGTAGACGGCGCCGCCAGTGAACACTGACGGGGAGTGCCGCTCACACCATTATAATTCCCCCAACTGCGTGAGGCCATATATAAGGCGATTCGCTAAACTGGATAAACCCTCCAACCTGTGCCACTCATTCCGGTTTTAACCGTGCCAGGTGTTCCGGAGCATGCTGACCCTCCTGTTCCGGTAAACTGCTCCACGTAAAACCAACCCGTTTTTTCATGGCTTTAAATAATTTTTGTTTATCACGGTCACCACCCGGCCCCGTTCTGGTTTTTCAGCAGAAGGGGCCGGGCTTCTTTCCCCGCTTGACGGTATTACCCCTTTTCTTAGCCAATAGCCCCTTTACGGTTTTATCCACATTACGGTGGTTTAATTTGTGGAAAAATATTTTTAATCTGAAAATCAGGTTTCTATGTATTTTAATTATATTTGAAAAATATTGATAAAAAAAACAATCAATCTCTTAAACTATTTTATAGAGAACCAAATGAAGGAAACATAACTCTAAACGAAAACTGCAGGGGATTTTAAAGAAGACCAACATGAAAAATGAAGTTTTCAATAATACTATTGGAAACCCATATGGTTTCAATTATCCGAACTTAACAAAGGCCCAAAAAACTGAAATTGTTTCTAGCCTTTTTGAGCAGCTAGTTATCTTTGATAGTATTACTATTACTACTAACAGAGTCAATTTTGCATTAACCTTTTTGATTAGTTGCCTCGGGATAAATACAGTAGAGCGTTTATTGGATACTGGATACATCAAAATAATGATATGGTCTCCTATGATTTTTTCAGGGACAGGTAAATTCATTGATGATAAAACACTAGACCATTCAGTTATCTATGGACAACCACCAATAGCAGCTGGAAGATTATCAGATGAAGATTTAGACCCTGAACGAAATATTGAGTTCGCTTTAAGTAACTTTTTGATTAACAAAGACAGAAAGCGGATTTTTTCTAAAATAGCATTAAAAAATTACATTGTCCCAAATGGAATGGAGTTTTCCACTGGTTCAGCTGAGTTAATATTAAATACCACTACTGTCCACTTAAATTAACCTGAGGGACAGTTGGTTACAAAATGGTTCTTTGACATCTTGGTAGTTCACGTTTTTAAGTAGCTCATTGACAGGGGTTTTGTCCAGTAGCGATATGCCCAAAACCTGTAGAATTTCGTAGG
>PWME01000168.1 GCA_003559235.1 Mollicutes bacterium
GACGCCGTGACGAAGCTGTATCCCAAGACTCGATGCCACGACGTTGAGACGCTCGCGCAAAGCAGGTGTGTAAATCGCACTCGCATCAGGAAAGCGTGGCCCGAAACGCTCGTCGTTCGGGCCAACTAAAGGGCTGTCAAACACAAAGTTGAGATGGTCTTCAATCACCATGATGTCTCCGGGTGCAAACCGTGAATTGATGGCTCCGGCAGCATTGGTCACAATGAGTGTGTGGGCCCCAAGTTGTTTGGCGACCCGCACCGGAAAAGCAAGGGCTTCAAGGGTGTGGCCTTCATAGGCGTGCACGCGACCCGTAAAGACAATTGCATCGACGCCAGCTAAGGAACCTAAAACCACTTGGGTGCCATGGCCCTCAACCCGTGATCGTGGATAATGTGGAAGTGTCTTACGCTCAATGATGACGGCGTCCTCCATCGCATCGACCAACGTCTTCAGTCCTGAGCCCAATATGAGCGCTACTCGTGGAACTCGGGTGGTTTTCCGCTGGATGATCTTAACGACCTTTTCAAGGTGCTTCATCTTTAGCATCGTTTTCCTCCTGGACTGTCGCTTCGGGTTTGCGCAGCGTCTTAAACGGCCGTAGTCAATGATTGTCCGTCTCGTGAGCCATGACACGGATTATGTTCCACGAGCACTTCATGGTTCTTTTCGAGGCAGCAAAGTGTTTATGACCCATGCAGGTTTTGTTTCAAACTCTGCGTAAATGGTTGATGAGCCGATATCTCTGAATACCGTTTCACGATAGGCAACATGATGTTCATAGAGTCATGATCATATCCGCTTTAAAAGGAGGTGTTTTGCTTTGCTTTGTCGTGGTACATGCGTTGATCGGCGACGCGTATCAAAGCGTTGGGTTGGTCTCCATCAACCGGGTAGGATGCGATGCCCGCGCCAAAAACAAGCGTGATTTCTTGTTGATCCACCGTGAGTGGATGTGTGGCAAAATACGCTTTTAACGCATTGATGATAGCTTGTGCAGAATCTGTGTCATCGTCATCAAAAAGTATCGTGAACTCATCGCCACCAAAACGCGCAAGGTGATGGTTTTCTTTAAGCAGTTTTTTGGTTTGATGGCAAAAGTATTGTAAAAGCGCATCGCCGGCGTGATGGCCGAGCGTATCATTGATGGTCTTCATGTTGTTGATGTCAAGAATTGCCAAACTGAAAGATGTGCCTGATGCTTTTGCGGCATCGAAGGTTTTTTCCAGCAGCGCTTCATAGTGGATTCTCGTGTACGCATCCGTCAGCATGTCATGCTTCGTGTAATAGAGTGTTTCCTGGACCAACATATTGTTCTTTAGAGCCAGGCTGATGAGTTTAGCAAGGTAAGAGATGATGGGTTTGTCTTCATCTTTAAAGGCTTTCTCATGGTTGAAGTTATCGAGATTGATCGACCCGTACACCTCATCACCCAAGATGATTGGACAGGTAATCACTGACTTGCTCGATCGAATCCCAAGGTCTTTAAACTGTTTGAACAAATCCGGAGATGTGTTAAGCGAATTAAACGCTTCGGTGTCTTGAATGATGACAGGTTTGTCAAAAATGCCGGTGCTATGTTGAAAGCTATCGGTAAAATTCATCCGTAACTGACGGAGTTTGTCGATAGCATGTCCACACGCAGAAGCAAATCTCATCTGGTTGGCTTCTTTGAGTAGGATGGTCCCCGCCATCGCATACGGAACCACGTCGACTGCTTTATGAATGATAACGTTGAGTAGGCTGTTGATATCATCGCTGGTGATCATATCGGTGGTGATTTCCATCATCATATGGGCAATTTTCTGTGTATACTCCAGCTCATAATTCATTTGTTTGAGTTTCTTGATGGTCTCTTCGTCTGTGCGCTTCATGCTTTTTCGAGGCGTTTTTGACATACTTATCGACCCCTTCGTTATGTGGCTCCATTATAGCATAAACAGGATCCGCTCATCTGGAGAAGTTGAGGTCAACCCTCAACCCCCTTGGTTCGAATACTTTTTGAAGACGTTCGACAACATAGATGACTCTGTAATGCCTAGTGTTATTGTTGTCCGGGAGAAAAATCTAGTCCATGCAACGGTATTTGAAAAATAACGATCCTGTCAGGAAACCCCTTGACTATGTTGAAACAGCCCCACGTTAATTTTTGTGGGGCTGTTTTCTTTTCGAAGGACAATCCATGAGGCTTGTCCGCCTTCATACGGTGTGTCCCGTTGTTGAAAAGTGACATCTCAAGCCGGTTTTCAGCGACTTCTTTCTTCAACTTCTTCTGATAGGCTTGGCCAGCGGATGCGGAAAGCTCTGTCCCTTTGATGTCTTTTTTTCTTCTCTTCTTCACCATGGCGTTCGATGTGCATCCGACACGCCTCGTAGATAATGGATGATCACTCCTTATCAAACCGTCATCCTCGCGGTAACAAGCGTTGTAAATCTCCAAGGGCAGAGGAATCACGACCTATCCCGTATGATGCTCAAGCCATAAAAAGCCCCCCTAGGAGTAGCTTCTGCAATTTTTGTCTATTTGCAATGCCTACTCCAAGGGGAGACTATCACATGACCGTGAACTCTCTGGGCATGTCACTTCTGGACGGCCGTCCTTGACAAGGAACCTGTCTTATTTGAACTCTTTCGAGGCCGCGTTGATAGACGATGAGCGGAACGTAATCTTTTTGATGGGCATCTTGTCTTTAAGGAGCGCATGGAAAAGCTCGCAAAGATTTTCGCATGTGGAAACTTTCTTGGTTACAACGATTCTGTATTCCGGGTATGACCAGGCCAGTGGGTGGTCTATTTTTTTTAGCGGAACACAGTTTTCCGGGTCGTTGTGGATGCCTTCTTTCTTGTATACGGCAAGAACCGCTTCAAGGACCGGGTCGCCTTCTTGAAACAAGGTGGCGTGGTGGAAATGGTCACACACTTCCCACGCTTTTTTGAACCCCTCTTTACACGCATGTGCAAAGCCGGTGACCGGATCCACGGTGTCTTCAAGTTCGATGGTAAGAAGACCCGAGTGTCCGTGAAGATGTTTTGCTTCACGCGGCCAGTTCATAAACCTGTGTGCGTATTGGAAATCAAGGTTTACGATGGATGTGTACTTGTCGTTTGACACGATGATTCACTCCTTTAGTTTTTTTATTTGAAAGGCCTTTGAGACAAACACCTTTGATACACACTGCTGATCATCAATTGTGCAATTGTACATACCGTTGTTCAGATAATCGTTTATGGTAACGGGAAAGTGCAATAACGAAAACTCAAACCGATGGTAATTTTGTATTGATTACAATTAGATTATACCCCTTCCACATAGCATAATCAAGTGTGCGCGTAAATAAGACGACAATGCCTTATCGATATCGATGACCTTTGAACACCTCTCATCATAAAAATGAATGACCTCTAAACAGAAGAAATCTGTCGGTGTTTAACAACCTAGATTCCCGAACACATAACGATGATTTATGATGAAAGTCCTTCTTCAAAGCCCATGGATTAGCGATTAAATATGATTTATCTTGACACTGACCTAGTTATGGTATATCATTTACATAA
>PWME01000111.1 GCA_003559235.1 Mollicutes bacterium
AACTAATCATTATTAAATCCATCTACAAATGGTGACTCACCTAATAATGCCCAGAACACTTCTGAGTCTTCTTCCTCTGGTTCAAAATCGTCTACATCATCTGCACGAGTTGCTGATTGCACACTGTCAGTATTAATTGAGAATCCTGTATCAGAATTAGATAAGACAACGACAATACCATCATCACCACGATAAACCGCAAATGAAATGCCAGCAGCGAGACCTTCATAAAAATCATCAAAGTCGTTTCCATCACCTGCTTCAATACCTTCTGCGTTATCCCCACCAACTGGGTCTCCAGCTTCTTCTTCACCACCAAGAGAATAGAAGAAATCTTCTCCATTACATGGTGCCTCTGTAGGATTTGAAGCACAATACGTGTTCAACGCATTTCTAACTGTTGTTGCATCCGCAATAATTGCATCTTTCTGTGAATTCTCCACAATACGTCCTACCGCAGGAATTGAAATAGCGGCGATGATTCCTAAAATAACAATAACGATAAGCAATTCTACTAATGTTACACCTTTGTTGTTTCTCATTTTAAAACTCTCCTTCTCTATCTTTTATTTTTTTTGAACCTATTAAGTAAAAAAACCATTGCTACGTACACAATGGCAACCGGCTGTCTCTAGATAGAGATCCATGGTTTTCCGTCGCCGGGTCGCCCCGGGTTTGGCTTTATCATTTTTTATTATGCGATTGTTTCTTTACTCGCTGTAATAATACCAAACCCATATTTGTTTGTCAACTAAAAACGCTTATTTTTTTTAAAAAGCTTCATGAAGCCGTAAATTGCACGTTATCCGAGTTGATCCGATAACGTTAAACTTGGAAGCATGACCGCTAAAATCATGACAAGAATCATACCATAGATGAAAATAAGCAATAATGGTTCAAGACCTTTTTTTAAACGATCAATTTTTACTTCAGAATCTTCATCATAGTAATTTGATAAACTCGTCATCATTTTTGCAAGGTCACCAGAACGTTCTCCTACGCTCATCATGCGTGTGAACACAACTTCAGAAGCATAGTGGTGTTCAAACGTTGATGACATCGTATCACCTTGATTAACATTCTTTTGTGCTTGGATGAGCAGTTTTTTGTATACTTTGTTGTCGATGGTTTCATACGTATTCTTTAAGGATTCTTGCAAGGGGACATGGTTTGTAAGCATTTGTGATAGCGTTGATGCAATCCGCGATAAATTATTCATTTTCACGAGTTCACCAAATATCGGCATCTTAATCGCAACCGCACTGACCGCGTTTTGAACCCCTTCAAAACGCTTGTAAATGGCACGCACTAAGACAACGAAAAGAATAATCCCCGCAATGATAAAGAGTGCATTCGCTCTAACAAAGTTCCCAGCGTTCATAAAGAACATTGTCACACCTGGTAACTCACCACCAAGCGATGCATACATGCCTTCAAACTGAGGCATAACCGCAACCATTAAGAAGATTGCGACCCCAAACGCAACCACAAGATAAATAACCGGAAGCATTAAGGTACTTTTGATTTGCGTTTTTAAGTGGTATTGCTTTTCAAAGTATTCAACCGCTTCATCAAGTACTTCTTCTAATTCTCCCGTCGCTTCACCAACTTGAACAAGACTGAGAAGCATACGCGGGAATTCCTTTGGGTAACGTTTTAATGCTTCAGATAATGACGCACCTCCATTCACATCATAATAAATACTGTAATAAACCCGTCGGACGTTTTTACTGGTTTGTTGGGTGGCGAGAATTTCACACGCTTCATTTAACTTTATGCCCGACCGAAGCAAGCTCGCCAACTGCTTTAAGTAAAAGATTAAGTCGGTATCGGTTATGACCGAACCGAGCGTAATCCGTGATAACTTACCAAAAAGATTGTTGGTTGATTCGATTTCTATGGCACGCATGCCGTTTTCAAACAAAAATTGATCGACAACCGCCTTTGAAGGCCCTTCTGTGACCCCTTTGACGATTTTTCCATCTTTCATGCGTTTTGCTTTATAGCGGTAGTCTTTAATGTTCATCGCTTTGCCTCCTAGTCGAGCCCAAGCTTAAGGATTTCTTCGACGGTTGTGATGCCATCACGTACTTTATCTAAGCCCGCTTCCACAAGCAAGCGGGTGCCATCTTTACGCGCTTGTGTAAGCAAGTCGTATTCTTTATCATGATTTGAGATCATTTTAACAATCGTTTCATTAACATCTAAAATCTCAAAAACAGCCGTGCGGCCACGGTAGCCTTTATTATTACATGAAGAACACCCAACCGCGCGGCGGACCTTTTTAATGTCCATCTTATGTTTTGCGAAGATTTCTTTTTCGTTTTCGGTGGGTTCTTCGGTTTTAGCACACACATTGCACACCCGACGTACAAGACGCTGCGCAACAACCCCAGAAAGGGATGAAGCAACTAAAAACGGGTCAATTCCCATATCTATAAGCCTTGAAATGGTTTTAACGGCACTGTTGGTATGAATCGTTGATAAAACAAGGTGTCCCGTTAACGATGCTTTAACGGAGATTTGCGCGGTATCAACATCACGAATCTCCCCAATCATAATCACATTCGGGTCTTGTCTTAAAATTGATCTTAAAGCATTCGCAAACGTGAACTCGATATCAGGGTTGACGTTGACTTGGTTAATACCCTCAAGTTCAATCTCAACCGGGTCTTCAACGGTAATAATATTAATCGTTGGATCATTTAATTGATCCAAACACGCATATAGGGATGTTGTTTTCCCTGAACCCGTGGGTCCACTAACTAGTACAATACCATTCGGACGACTAATGAGTTTCATAAACATTTTTTGTTCGAACTCCGTTAACCCAAGGCGTTCAATACCTTTCGCATCCCGTGATAAATCTAAAACCCGCATAACAACCTTTTCCCCGCGAACCGTAGGCAACGTTGAAATCCGTAAGTCTACCGGTCTGCCTTCAATAACGGTTTTAATACGACCGTCTTGAGGGTTTCTTGAATCGGTAATATCCATATGACTCATAACTTTAATCCGCGAGACAAGCTTCGTTAAGATAACTTTCGGTAACGCGCGTTCAGTGGATAATACCCCATCAATCCGGTAACGAATTAAAAACTCAATATCGGTCGGGTCAATATGAATATCGCTTGCTTCAGATTTAACCGCAGTTAATAAGATCTGATTTACCAATTGAATAATTGGCGATTCTGAGGCATCGGCTTCAGGTTCTTTGCTTAACTCTTCATAAAACTTTTCGGTATCTTTTTTCTCTTGTTTAACGTCAATACCAAGCGACTTTAAGGTTTTATTAAACCCGTAATACCGCGCAATCGCAGTATCAATATCGTTTTTGGTGGCCAAAACGGTTTCAACGTTCATTCCCGTTTTTAACCGGACGTTTTCTAAGGTTGGAAAGTCAAGAGGATCATTCGTCGCAACGACAATCCGCCGACCACTAATATTAATCGGCATAATTTTAGAACGCGTCACGAAATCCTCATCAAGCAGTTTTAATACCGCATCATCAATAAAGATTAATCCTAAGTTGACGCGTTTAATCCCAAG
>PWME01000052.1 GCA_003559235.1 Mollicutes bacterium
GGAGCAGCAGTACTTTTGTCACCCTCCGACGGGTCAAATATTGCACCAACATTCCAATATTTGGAATGGGCGGCGGGGGAAGGCCCGGAACCTGACGGATACAAAGTCTACCTTGATGAGGTTAATCCCCCCCAGAATATGGTTTACGATGGGACTGACTGGTATTATGTATTAAACAACCTGGAATACGACAAAGAATATTACTGGAAAGTAGTACCCTATAATGACCAAGGAGATGCAGCAGAGGTGCCGGTATGGCATTTTACAACCTACAACCTTATCACGATTTGGGAAGAAGATTTTATGACTACGGGTGTTGATACGATCTGGGAGGTTTACAACCATAGCGGAGCAGATAATGAGTGGTTTTTCTCCGGCGTTCGTGCCGAAATTTACACTCCATTTAGCAAAGAGGAACAAGCCCCGGTATGGTCAACCCTTAAGTCACCGGTAATTGATTGTTCCGGCTACGAGGATGTTCGATTGTTTGTAAATCATGAACTTTGGCACTACATGGAATATGAGAACTATTATGGAAGCATTGAAATTAGTGTAGATGACCAAAACTGGATAGAGGTTGTCCGTTATGAAGGACAATTGATGGAAAATAAAGACAATCGCTGGGGTTTGCCCTACCATGAATATGATGTATCCTCCTGGGTGGATGGTCAGTCAGAAGTAAGGATAAGATTGGAGTTTAACAGCAATGGAGATTTGGATCTGGAATGGATTGTTGACAAAATAGGCTTCAAGGCAACTACCATTGAGATGGGTCCCCCTTCATTGCTCAGCCCCGCTGACGCTGCCATTCATCAGCCCCTGGATGTCAGCCTGCAATGGGCGCAGGGTGCAGGTCCCGACCCTGAGGGCTACCGCCTGTACGTAGAGGAAAACAATCCCCCCCAAACAACCGTATATGATGGCCCGGATACGGAATTTTTCATGCAGGATTTGGAATATGAAATCACTTACTATTGGAAGGTTGTTCCATACATTGGTGACGAAGAGATTGCAGATGTGAGCATCTGGTCTTTTACCACGGCACCTGAGCATGCAGGAATAACGGAGATTCCTCATTACGAAAATTTCAATGATACCGAAATCCCTTATCTGCCTTTTGCATGGTCCAAGATTGTAGAATCGACCAGTTCTGCTGCTGATGTCAGGACCTTTAACCAGGAAGAAGATCCCTGGGATCAAGAACCTTTTAACGGCCCCAATCATTTGAGGTTCAGCAATGGATTCCATCAGGAAGCTGAACTGATGCTGATTACCCCTCCGGTTTATACCGATCTGAATCCGCTGCGCGTTCGATTTTATGCCATGAACGCAGCAAATAATGTTTCTGATAATAATATACTTGAGGTTGGGGTCATTTCTGATCCTGATAATCCTGCTACTTTTACCCCTTATGGTTCGGTTACAGTTTCTATGGAGTATGACCATTACATGATCAGCCTGGAAAACCATTCTGGATCGGATAACCGCATTGCTTTTCGTGCTGTTTTGGGTGATCAGTCTCAGCGTGTTTACCTGGATAACATCGTTATTGAAGAAACCCCTGACGAACCCCTTCAGGTGATATTGCCAGACAACCTGGATTTTGGCCCCCTCGAAAACAACTATCAGATCCTTACCAAAGAAGTATCCATAAGGAACTGGGGGGGAGGGACCCTTGCCATTGATCCCGAAGACATTTATATGACCGGCCCTGATGTGGAGTATTTTTCTTTTGAAAATATAGAAACTACGGTCCACCTGCAAGCTTTTGATCAGCTGGATATTGATATTACCTTTGAACCTCTAAACCCCGGTGAGAAGCATGCGGTGTTGCATGTCGGAGCTATGGAGGTTCCTTTATACGGGGAGTCAGTTCACCCTGATATTGTGGAATTGCCATACGTGGAGAATTTTGACCAGGTATTGGCGCCCGAATTGCCATTAGGCTGGAGAAGCATTGTGGAGTCTGTAGATCCTGCCGTCAAGGTCGTTACAAAGGAACAATCTGGAGATTTTCCCTCTGAGATCAATGTGCTGTCGTTTAGAAACGAGAGTGATGGCAATGCAGAGATGTACCTGATTTCTCCTTTGGTTGAACTCACACAAGATATAGACCATATCTGGGTCCGGTTTTTTGTCCGCGTTCCTTTTAACTATAACCACCTGATTGTGGGCACAATGAGTGACCGAGAGGATGCATCCACCTTTACCAAAGTTGAAAGCGTTTGGTTATATGCTGAAGGGATGAACTTCTGGGAATATGCCGTTAGGGTTCCGGTTACAGAAGAATCTTTTTACCTGGCTTTTAAACCTGATTTCTATCGCAGACAAAGAAAAATGTATCTGGATGAAATAACCATTGAGGTGGCTCCTGCCCGAACTCCTGTCAATCTGCTGTTAAAAGAGAACTCCGATGAAGGAGCCACAATGGAAGGTGTGGAATTGAAAGTGCTGGGCCATAATCCCATTACTACCCGGGAAATGATAACCGATGCTGGTGGCATGAGCAGTTTAATGCTGGAAAAAGGGACTCATACCGTGTTTGCTAATTATAACGGTTACCAGGAAAAAGAAGTTGTGTTTGAAGTGGGAGAACAAGATGTGACACTGGAAATCGATATGACCCATGTGGTATATCCACCCTTTAACCTGGAAGTGACAACCCAGGAAATGGAAGATGGGGGTGCCCTTTTGGAATGGAATGACCCGGGAGAAAGTTTTGAGTTCCGTTATGACAATGGCACCGTATTAAGCAGCCTTGGGTTTCATGGAGATTATCAACAGGAATTGAGAGTCCTGGGCTCCGCATTTCACCATTTGGCTGAACTGCACCAGGTAAGCTGGTATCTTGACGAGCATGGCGGCCCACATGATACCATCAATCTTTGGATTGCAGCCCTGGACGAGTACGGTTATCCTGATGTGAATCAGGTTCTTTACTGGAATGACAAAGTTCCAAACACTGACAATCAATGGACTACCTATGAGCTTCCTGAACCATTGATGACCCCTAACGGATTTTATATTGGTCTTGGGTATGATGGGTTTTTGGGAGTAGGCACTGATGATGGGGAAACACATCCTTACCAATTTATCCCCGAAAGACATTTTGTCGTATCTACTATCCACAGTCCTTTTAACAATGCCATACCTATTGAGTTTTTTTTCTATCAGGTGAACTTGATGATACGGGGTCATGGATATAAAATTGCTGACCTGCAGTTTGAAGAAACGCCTTTAGCTAATTTTAAAGAACTTCCTGAACTGAAAATGATAAAAACAGAAGGCAGGGAGGTTGGAATGCCTGAGGTGAATCTGGGTTCCAGGCGCAGCAATCCTTCCTTCCATGTGTTCCTGGATGATATGGACGAGCCATTGGCTTACTGGCTTAATGAAAACCATTATAAGTTCTCAGGGTTGGAGGCAGGGACCTATACCGCAGGAGTACAAACTGCATTTTCAACTATAGTTTCAGAAATCGTAGATGTACCTTTTAATATAGAAGAGCATACCTCTGTGGTTGAATTGGACGATAACC
>PWME01000185.1 GCA_003559235.1 Mollicutes bacterium
TCAAAATGGGTTTTATTCATCGCATGACAAAGATAATAATCAAAATAATCAACCTGACACTTTTCTAATTGGGCTTCAAAAATCCGTTTTACATCATCAACGGATTCAATTTCCCAACTCGGCATTTTATTGGCTAGTTGAAATGACTGACGAGGGTATTTTTTCAAAACGCGCCCCAAAAACGTTTCACTTTCACCACCATGATATGGCCATGCCGTATCAAAATACGTCACACCGCGTTGATACGCATAATCAATCATCGCTTCTGCACGCGCTTCATCAATTGCACCTGTTTCAGTGGTTGGAAATCGCATACACCCAAAACCAAGCAATGATGGAACTTGATCAATGGTTGGAAATTGATGATGCTTTTTACTAACTTGTGATTTCATCATAATCCTCCTGACATGAAGCTTTTGGAAAGCGTTTCATGAGCACATCCACATCGATGTATTTGCTTAATAAAGATTGTTCAACCAATCGATAATGTGGGAAATAATGTGCTTTGTATAAATCACTATGACGAATAGGAACGATGCCTTGACGATTAAAATACGCAATCCATGGTTGAAAATCATAGTCACTTTTTAATGCGTCAAGATTCGCAAAAAACTGTGATTTAAACGTGTTATGGGTTTCGTCACTGCGTTTTGCAGACGCTAAAAAGCATTCGATCAAGTTTTCAACCGACATAATACCATCAACGAGACAAGCGAGTGATACACGAACATAACCATTCCCAATCGATTCAATGTAGGGTGTATGTGCATACGGTTGAAACGTTTCTAATTCTTTCATCAAATAGTTTTTCACCCGTGCAGGGTTTAAACCATTAGAAAAATGCGCGGGTCCAAAAGTATGTTTAAATAACAGTTTCACATAGTCTTGTGTTTCCATTTTTGGATAACGTTTTGTGTGTTCTTGAAACGTCTTATGAAGGCTCGATTCATGCATCCAAAATACCCTCTACACGATCTAAATCAATGGTAAAAAGAATGCCTTTCCCAGGCGCTTCTAAATCAAGCGCATCACGAATACCATCCATGACTTTTTCTAAAATATCGGTATTGGTCACAATGAGCACAATATCTTTTTCTGGTTCAATCAACGTCCCAAAAACTTTTTTATTCTCGCGAACACTTGTGCCGCGACCATGAATAATCGTACCACCACGTGCACCATGCGCACTTGCGGAAGTGACAACATCTTCTCCATCGCCTCGTTTTACAATAACCACAATACACTTATACGTACTCATACAAATGCCTCCAGTACATGGGCAATGCCACCGCACCGCCGTAAATTAATCACGAACAAAATACCAGTATTTTTTTCACTTAGTTTACCTTTTGTTTTAAAGACTTCCACGACATCATCCACCATTGTCTCAGGGACTGCAGTCATAATGATATCGCGCTCAGGGTCATGCGTAAGACCGAGTTTAGCTGTAATGCCTTGTGTATGCGCTGTCCCTCTACCATAAAACTCCGTTATTCCCTCAACACCGATTTTTTTCGCAGCCTTCACAAGTTTTGAAACATAGCCTGTTTTAATGATACAGACAACCAACTTATAATTGCTTATATCACGCATGGTATCACCTCTCAATCGTTGCTTTCATAAATATGACCAAGTACTAAAATCATTAAAATAGGAACTGCCGCTACAAGCGCGATCATCCCAAATCCGTCTTTCACAGGATCGCCACCAAGGGTATCCGCAGCGGATACCGTAAATGCCATAATGAAGGTCGCAATCATTGGGCCTGTCACAACACCGCCAGAATCAAAAGCAAGCGCGGTGAACGTTTCTGATGCTTTAATGGTTAACAAGACAATAACACCGTAAAGCACCACAATAACCATTAAAAATGGAATGTCTAACAAAACACGCGTAAGTGCAAACGCGATTGACAAGCCAACCCCTAAAGCTAAGAAACTAACAAACAACGTTTCTTTAATATAGCCACTGGTCTCTTTTTGAATTTCTATGGTTAATACTTTGACTGCGGGTTCAGCCGTGGTGACCAAAACCCCAAGGAAGAAACCAATCACAATAAGGAAAAAGGCATTGCCTTTTGCAAGCAACGTGCCTAAAATCTCACCACTTGATAAAAACGCCATATTGACGCCTTGAATGAAGAGTACCATACCCAAAAAGGCGACAACCATGCTACGCATTAAGCGTAAAAATTTAGGCATTGGCATTTTTAAAAATGCAACTTGAAACGCCGCAAAAACAACAACCATTGGTAAAAACGCAATGAAGACTTCAACAAACACCGATTCAATTTGATAGAAGATTGTCATCCGAGCAACACCCCTATCAACATAACACCAATAATCGGTCCTACTGAAGCTAGCGCCACAAACCCAAAACTATCGACGGCTTGTTGTTTTTCACGCACGCTGTTCATCCCAACACCAAGCGCCAAAATAAACGGAACCGTAAGTGGACCTGTGGTTACACCGCTCGCATCAAATGCAATCGGTAAAAACAAAGGGTCTGTAAAAAACGCCAAAACAATAATAATGCTATAAGCAATCATCAATAACAACCGAATGGATATATTGAGTAACATTCTTAACAATGCAAAAACTAAAAAGACGCCAATGCCAAGGGCAATCACAAAGGTTAGTAATAGCCTTGAAATATTATCATTCGTCACAACATCAACTTGACGCGACAAAACAAGCACACCAGGTTCTGCAAACGTAAGTGAAAAACCAATCACTAAAAAAACCGAAAGCATAAGCCATACTTTGCGACTATTCATAAGGGTTGTCCCAACCATTTCACCGATTAAAAGCAAGCCTGAGCGAATGCCAATTAAAAAAAGTGCAAACCCAATAATCGCAAAAATCATCCCAAAAAACACTGTAAAAAAGCCAATCTCGAAAAACCCACCAAAAATCGCCATCAACAAAATAATGACTATGCTTAGTGGGCCTAATCCGATGAGCACTTCTTTCAATGTTTTCATGCCAAAACCCCTAATCATTCTTTATGCATATGCCTTTATACGTCAATTTAATTGTAACATATAGCGCGGTGCGCATTACGGCGAATCTTAAAGTAAGCCTATTATTATTGACAAAGCCTAAGCTAAAGTGATTTAGTGGCGGAAAACTATAGGGTCTTTCCTTGAAAGATAGCCAGTTGCACGTGTGCAGCCGGCTTTTTTGTTTGAAAGGAGAGATTTTTATGAAAACAATGCGTGGCTTCACCGTGATAGAATTGCTTGTGGTGATTGTCATTTTAGGTTTAGTAAGCACGCTATCCATCCCAGCCTTAGGACGGGTTTACGAAAACGTCCAAAAAGATACGGTTTTACAAGATGTATCCGCAATTGAAAGTGCCGTTAGAAATCATTGTGCACGCACGGATATACAATGTGAAACGGGTCAAACCTTTACCAATGAAGACCTTGATGGCATTGTCTTTACGGTTTTAGAAGGCTACGATATTGAAGTGACAGTCTCCCCCATCATTGGTCGCTATTATGTCACATACTATCATGA
>PWME01000083.1 GCA_003559235.1 Mollicutes bacterium
ACGTTTTAATCCTTCTACAAAGAAATGTGCAGCAATCCAGCCGGCCATCGCAAATGCATTGGCGGCCCATTCTTCATCAACCGTTCCTGCAAACTCCCAATAAGCGTCGCTGAATCCTTCTAAACCTTCAGGATCCATAATGTCAATCCATGCGTTTGCATAAAGTGAGAATTGTTCAGAGGCAATTTCTTCACTAATGTCTTCGATGAACGTTGCATCTGCACTAACATAACTTGTGAATACTGGTAACGTGTTTCCAGCCGTGTAAAGTTCTTGAATCATAATCTTAGCTGGCTCTTGGTTAGCAGCTGCAACAATGACATCAACATCTTCATCATCAAGCAAAGCATTGACCGCTGAACTGTAATCGAGATCACCAGTGAGTACTTCACGGGTAACAAGATTAATACCGAGGATGTCAGCACGAATTTCAACACCGTTTAAGATACCAAGCCCAGCATCATCATTGGTGTAAATTACACCGATTGTATCAACATCATACTCATCGAATGCACGGGCAACGATAACTTCACCTTCAGCATCGAAAATAGGCTGAACAGGAAATGATGAACGCTCTCTACCTTCTGCCTCAAGATTAAAGAGTGGACGAATACCTGTTGCATAATACACGCGTGGAATTCCAATAGTGTTTAAGTAATCACGCGTTGCAGCGACTGTTGGCGTTCCAAAATGCCCAACAAGCGCAAACACTTCATCCTCTTCAACGAGTTCTTGGGTGTAGCTAATACCGAGTTCTGCATCAAATGTGTCATCATAGTGAACCCATTCAATTGTTCTTCCTGCTACGCCACCTTGTTCATTAATCATGTCAAAGTATTTTTCGATTGCATGATTGAATGGAACACCAACTGCAGCGAAGCCACCAGATGTTGCAGCTGCATTACCAACAAGTACAGTTGTGTCGGTAACACCTTGACTAATTTCCCTTAGATCACGTAAATCATCACGTTCACCGCATGCAGCAAGCGTGAAAAGTCCAAGGGCTAAAACAAAAGCTAATACCAATTTCTTCATGTTAATCCTCCTATATCTTTTATGATTATACCTGCTTAATTGCAGATGTGTTGCCTATTTTCCTAAATATGCTTCGATTAATAATTTATCTTTGATTAAGTCAGACGCTTTGCCTTCATTGATGACTTTCCCGACCTGGAGCACATAAGCATAATCTGCAATCTTCAATGTTTGTAAAGCATTTTGCTCAACGATAAATACCGTTATACCACGGGCATTTAACTTCGAGATGACATCAAAAATATTCTTAACAATCATTGGGGCAAGACCTAATGACGGTTCATCCAAAACAAGTAATTCGGGGGTGCGCATTAACGCTCGACCAATCGCAAGCATTTGTTGTTCACCACCTGATAAGGTAGCCGCAACTTGCTGGCGTCGTTCTTTTAACACGGGGAAAATGTCATAAACCATGGCCAAATTTTGTCGTGCCATCTCCTGTTTCTTTAAGGTAATATCAAGTTTGGATAAATCCCCATCAGACGCTTCAATAATCTTTTTGATACGCTTTGACTGTGCCGTTTCATCGATTTCACTAGCTTTTAATGTCGCCTCTTGAATCGTGAACGCCCCAATCATTAAGTTTTCATAGACGGTTAAATCCGCAAATAGTTGCCGTCCTTCTGGTGATTGTATAACCCCACGGCTTGTTATTTTTTCTGGTGCCGTTTTGGTAATATCTTCACCCGCAAAATGGATTGAACCTGATTCTGCAGGAATGAGTCCACTAACTTTTTTTAACAAGGTTGTCTTTCCAGCACCATTAGAGCCTAAAATTGCTACAATACTTCCCTTGTACACTTGCATATTAACATTTTTCAAAGCTTTTATGGGGCCATATGACACTGATAAATCTTTAATATCCAATAAAACTTTTTCATCAACCGGGCTTTTTTCTGATGATTGACGACGGTTTAAAACACCGCGTACTTTATCTTTTATGCTTGGCATAGGTTAGTCATCCTTTCCAAGATACGCTTCTTGCACATCAGGATGTGCTTGGATCTTTTTCGGCGTATCCATTGCAAGAAATTTGCCAAAGTTAATGGCACAGACGCGGTCGCATATGTTCATCACAAAGCCCATGTCGTGTTCAATGAGAATAATGGATGTATTAAACTCATCGCGAATACGATAAATCAGTGATTCAAGTTCATCGGTCTCAGAATCATTAAGTCCTGCGGCAGGTTCATCAAGAATAATGATCTTTGGTTCAGACATCAACGTTCTAGCAATCTCGATTTTTTTACGGATTCCATAAGGTTGTCCACCAGCATACAAATCTTTAATTGCGGTTAGGTTCATAAATCCAAGCACATGCAACGCTTTATCACGAAGGCGTTTTTCTTCTTTCATCGCTGGAAACCGTAAAATATGCTTAATAACACCTGTTTTAAACTGATTGTGTGCCCCAACAAGCACATTATCAAGGACACTTAAATCGGGGACGAGTTCAACATTTTGAAAGGTTCTTGCGATGCCCTTATCAATTACTTTAGTAACATGGACATCGCGCAAATCAATCGTGTCACCGTTTCTATCTAATAAGGTGATTGACCCTGTGTAATTTTTATAAAATTGCGTAATGCAATTAAATACGGTTGTTTTTCCAGCACCGTTTGGGCCAATAAGTCCAACAATTTCGCCTTCTTTGACTTCAAAACTTAATGAATCAACCGCTTTCAATCCACCAAAGTTCATCGATACACCATCTAGCGCTAAGATGGTACGCCCATTAGATTTACTCATCGGTGCTCACCTGCTTCTTTTTCAGCCGTGCTTGTAATTTAGCCAGTAGTTTTTTAATGTCAGTGAATATATACATAAGTCCATTCGGATAGAACAAAATGACAAAAATAATCAATAAACCGCCGACGATATTATAATCAGCTAAAAAGCCTAAAAATATCCGCGGGAACGCATAAATCATAAACGCACCCAGTACGGTTCCTGTAATGGACTTCAACCCACCGACCACAACAACCGCCACAACTGTTAAACTAATCATTAAGTCCCAGCGATTATTTGGAACTTGTTGGTTCCAAATGGCATACATAACACCAGCAAGCGCGGCAAAAATGGTTGCTATAACAAATGACATGACACGATACTTCACCACATTAACGCCCATTGCTTGGGCTGCGTTATATGAACGACTCATGGCCATAAACGCACGACCGGTACGACTTTTAACAATGTTATAAACAATCATCATCGTCACAATGAGCGCAAATAGCATAATCATAAACAACCAATAACGATCATTGCCAAAACTATACGGTACATTACGGTTTAATGAGATTGCCCCACCAAACAAATTAAACGCACCAAGGCTAATGCCTGTCGCGGCACCAAAAACTGAGCGTAGTGATGTAAATATGGTATGCAATATTTGCGCCACAAATAATGTTGTAATGGCTAAGTAAATACCTTGGACGCGTAATGAGATGATGCCTACAACAGCCCCCATAAGGCCTGCAATGGC
>PWME01000252.1 GCA_003559235.1 Mollicutes bacterium
ATGAACCACTAAAAGGCACGATTGGCGATGCAGATATTTATGTCTTAGGCACACAAAACCCTGATGAACCAAGTTTATTGTTGCTGGGTGGGGTGCATCCTAATGAACCCGCTTCTCAAGTTGCAGCGACAGTATTAATGGAAAATCTTGAGGTGAACTACGGTACTGTGTATATCATCTTAGAGACAAACCGAAGCGCGTTTACCCACTCATTACCACAAGAAGCAACGCCTGAATTTTTCACCATTGATACCCCATTTGGGTCACGTGCATTTCAATATGGTGCACGTGGGACAAATCCAATTGATCAATGGCCAATTCCACAAATTTATATTCATGAATCGACGGGTCAACGTCTTTCAGGGGTTGATACGTATAACTTAAACCGTTCATTTCCAGGGAAACCCGATGGTACTTATACAGAAAAAGTTGCCTATTCAATTACGAATATGGTCAATGAACTAAACATTACCATTACCCTTGATTTCCATGAAGCATCACCGGAATACGCGGTCAATAACGCCCTCATTTATCATGAAAGTGTTCGCGATACCGGCATTGCATCACGTACATACCTAAACTTAGAAATGTATTGGACATTAGAAGATGACCGTTTCGCACCAATTAAGTTAGAAATATCACCGCAAAATTTGCGAGGGCTAACGCACCGTGAGCTTGGTGATAACACGAATACGCTTCCATTTTTGGCGGAAACATCGAATGCTTCGCAAGGACGTATTCGAGGAGCAATGAGTGAATCGTTAATTGTTGATGGTGATGATAAGTTTTACCGTCGCGCAACAGACCTTGGCATTTTAGAAGTTGACCATTCAGAACCTGTAACGATGGATGAACGCGTTGGTAGACATATACAAACGTTTATCGCACTTGTTGATGCGTATAATGCATTACAAGGAAACTTTACAGGCGAGCTTGAAATGTATTCGCGTGGCGCATTTGATATTGATTTTAAAACATTGAGTTTTGCATCCATGATGGATGAAGGCATAGGCGCATTTTTACTTGACCCAGACGCTGAGTAAACATGCGCGATAGAAGGTGAAGCAATGGAAATCATTGGATTGATTGGCGTCGGGCTTTTATTCATCATGCTTTTAGTCATTGAGCGTGTTCGGTTATTAAAGGCTAGAAAAACGTTTCAGCACGTCATCCATGTTGGGGGAACCCGTGGCAAAACATCGGTAACCCGGCTTATCGGTGCCGCGCTTAGAGAAGCTGGCTATCGCCCATTTACAAAAGTCACTGGAACAACACCCGCTTTCATTGACCCAGGTGGCAATGAGCATACAATAAAGCGCGTCGCACCTGCAAATATACGTGAACAAGGACGTATGATGCTCAGCGCTAAACGCGCCCATGCTAATTGTTTGGTCATTGAATGCATGGCAATCCGTGAACCATTGATTCATGTAACACAACATAGGATGTTGCAAGCGAATCATGTCGTCATAACAAACCTTTATGATGATCACGCTGAAGAAGGACGCTTTGAACATTCGCAACAAGATGCGTTGCGTGCTATCGTGCCAAAAGACGGTGCGTTGCATGTGCAAAAACACGATGCAGTGACGTTAAAAGAAACGATTGCATCTTCTAATGCATTTGTACATACCGTGACACCGTATGATGGAGAAACCAAGATTGATCCGCATGCGGCAAATATTGGGGCTGCGCTTTCTGTAACACGGGCACTTAATATTGATGATCAGGTGGCGTTAAAAGGTATGAAACAAGCAAAAAAAGATGTTGGTGCACTCGATGTAATCAAATCTGATCATGGGTCACTCATCAACGCATTCTCCGCAAATGACACACAATCGCTCAACGATACGTTTGCGACATTAAAAAAACAACACCGTATAAATGATACGCCCTATACTATACTAATAAACAATCGACTTGATCGACCATTGCGTGCAAAAACACACCTAAACTGGTTAAAAACGCAGCCGCTTAATCACGTTTATGTGGCTGGTCCGTTTTACCACCGATTCAAACGAGCACTTAATGTGCCGGTGAAAAGAGTGAAATCGCTAAATGACCTCCCACACGGTCCCATCATCGGGATGGGGAATTTACAAGGCTTTGGTAAAACCGTCGTGCATTATTACGCCAAACACAAGGTGATGCTTCATGGGTGAAACCATACTTATTGGCTTATTGTTTGCCATCATATTTTATGAATTAACCGATATATCACCTGGTGGCATTATCGTTCCTGGCATTTTAGCTTATTACTTATACGACCCACGCCGCATTGCCTTAACCATCGGTGTTGCATTGCTTGCTTACTTATTGGTACGTCTTTTAAGTGAATTTTTGGTGCTTTATGGACGACGGAAGTTCGTTGTGCATATTCTTGTGGCAGTTATCATTGGTGTTATCTTCACAAGAGTGGTTGATGCTTGGTCATTATCACTCTTTGATATTCCATTAATTGGCACAATCATTGCAGGGATTATCGCGAATGAAACGGCAAAGCAAGGCATTATTAAAACGTATACTGCATTGTTTGTGGTTGTGTTGTTAACTGGTATGACGGTGTGGTTATTATGAAAGCATCGCGTTTAATGATGTTTGCACTGCTTTTAGGCATCGTATATACAGGCATCTACGCTACACGAACTGAAACACAAACGCCTTATTATGCATTGCAAATTGAAGCTGCAGAGCGTATGGAAGCGGCTATGGATGCTATAAAAACCGAAAGGATTGCGCGGGGTTGGGATATTGATTCAACGTTAGACCCGCTTGAAACTGGCTTAATTGGCGATGATTTCCCACGTTTTTTTGAGCCTTCCATTACAACAACGCTTGGGGTCATTGAAAGTAAACGCACCTCAACCAATCCGGATTTCGCTGCGTTGATGGTACGCTACTTTAAAACCTTAAGACTGAATGAAGGCGATGCGGTTGCGATGAACTTTTCGGGTTCTTTCCCCGCACTGAATATTGCAACGCTTGTTGCGGCAGATGTTATGGGACTTAATGCGACCATATCGACGTCAATTGGGGCTTCAAGTTTTGGCGCAAACAATCCTGATTTTACAGCGATTGATATGGAACATCATTTATACGAGATTGGACTTATTGAACAAAAGAGTCGCTTAGTATCATTTGGTGGCGAAAATGACCAATTACTTGAAACCGAAGATGACGCGTTTAAAGCAGCGCTTCGCGATCGTATAATAGCGCTTGGGTACACCTTTATTGATGAAAACAGTCTTCCTGAAAACATTCAAAACCGCTATCGATATTATCACGATGACGCCATTCAAATTCGCGCATTTGTAAACATAGGTGGCAACCGACTTGCGATGGGAGAACACTTATCAGGCCATCCAAATGGATTAATTAGGCGCATGTCTGTAAGTATTGTCAATGGTTCAGGATTAATCGAACGTTTCTTACGCGATGATATTCCGGTTATTCATCTAATCAATGCCAGAGATTTAGCGCGACAGTTTTCGATGGCGATTGATCAAGAAAC
>PWME01000093.1 GCA_003559235.1 Mollicutes bacterium
ATTATTACCAATTTAGATTTTATCAATGCGTTTGATTCAATCATAAAAGAAGACAACTTTGCGTTGCTTAAATCATGGATGGTTGTGGCGAATGCCCTTGAGTTCGCAACGGAGTTAACCGATGAATTACGGGTTGCTGGTGGGGCGTTTATGCGCGCTTTATCAGGAACCAAAGAACCACAAAGCAAAGAAAAGTTTGCATTTTATCAAGCATACAATCCATTTGGAGAAGTCGTTGGGCTTTATTATGGTGAAAACTATTTTGGCCCCGTCGCAAAAGACGATGTAAAAACCATGGTTCATGAAATGATTGATGTTTATAAAGAGCGTATTGAAGTGAACACTTGGTTAAATGAAGCAACCAAACAAAAAGCGATTAAGAAACTTTCTACCTTGACCGTGCATGTTGGTTACCCCGATGAGTTGCCACCCTATTTAGATGCAATCGATATAAAGGGATATGAAGCAGGGTCAGATTTAATCCAAGAACGGTTGGCGATGATGCGGGTTATCAATCAGTATGAGTTTGATAAATACAACAAAGAACCCAATAGAAACCTTTGGAGTATGCCTGCAAGCATGGTAAATGCTTACTATAGCCCTTTGAATAATCAAATTGTTTTCCCGGCCGCGATTTTACAAGAGCCTTATTATAGCCTTAAACAAAGTGCATCAGAAAACTTTGGTGGGATTGGGGCAGTCATTGCGCATGAAATATCGCATGCTTTTGATAATAATGGCGCAAAGTTTGATGAAACGGGATCCTTAAACAATTGGTGGAAAGATGAAGATTTAGAAGCCTTCAAAAATAAATCCAAAGACATGATTACACTGTTTGATGGTGTTGAAACAGGTTATGGTGCGTGCAATGGTGAATTGACAGTATCTGAAAATATTGCGGATAGTGGCGGTTTGCGCTGCGCGTTAGAAGCGAGTAAAAAACATGAAAATCATAATTATGAAGATTTCTTCAAAAATTGGGCGCGTGTTTGGCGCATTAAATCGTCTGTTGAGTACAGTCAGTTGTTGCTTAAAGTTGATGTGCACGGACCAGCGATTTTACGCGCAAACATGCAGTTAAGTAACATAGAAGAGTTCCAAGACTACTATCAAATTAATGAACAAGACGAAATGTATTTGCCTAAAACCAAAATGGTTAGCATTTGGTAGTGAAGTGATTCATTAAAAAAGGCTGTCAGTTTGAAATCATTTGCATTTCAAATCAATACAGCCTTTTTGTGTGTTAAAGAATATGGTGTTGGAATGTTCTATAATTTTGGTAGTCTAAAATATTGGGAACCCCAATAATAAAAGCAATTTAAGCCATTATATTAAGGCTTTTAAGCTTTCTAAATAAGCTTTTTGATTAGGAACATGTTTTTTTCTCAAAAGTATGCAATTATATGGTTAATTTTCGCCCGAATTGCCATAAAAAATAAAGCGTTTTAGTTAAAAAACTATGTCTATAAAAAGCTGTAAATCCCTTTAAAACTTAATATTGAAAAATGAAAATGGCAATGTTTATCCAAAGTTTAGTAAATATTAATAAGGTATCTGAGACTATGTTTTACGGTTTTAGGCAAGGGGTTTACATCACCTAATAGTGAAAAGCTTTTCATTATGATATAAAGCGATTTCCCATCTTTTGAATGCTTATTTATAAAAAATGATTATTGAAGATTTGTTGCAAGTTTTAATTAATGCCAAAGATGATTGACGAAGGTGGAACTATAGATTGATGGCTTAAAGCATTCATGATAATGTTTATTGAAGCCATTTCCATACTTTATCATAAGTGTATTTATCATTAAAGGACTGTGGTGTAGAAGTATTGTGATAATATGTAAACGATACGTGGATACGTATTTTGCATAAAGGATTTAATTTAATGATAATTTACCATTTTGACGGTTAGGCGGTAAATTGATTATGGTAATCGCGCTTTGCTTGAAGCAAGGCTTCTAGTTCAAACACCATTTGGAATAAAACCGCACGCGTTTCAAAAGCCTCACGGCTTGAAGGCAACGGTTTTTTTCTATAATCACTTAGTAGGTCTTGAAGTTTTTTTAGTTGCGGCGTGGCTTTATCTTGTGCGCCAATATCGGGAATTAATTGTTCGATATAATCAGCGAGTGGGTAGGCATTCGGATGTGATGCGGTCAACTGATCAAGCAATTTATGGAGTCTATTCACCCGTCGCATTTGCATGTCACGCATCCGTAAATAATGCATTATTTGATGGTCTTTATCAAAAATAAGATCTTTATCCGCTGCCGAAGCTTTATCGAGAAGGGTTTGGTAAGTTTCCTTTGCGTCTTTTAATATTTGGTGCCTTGCCTCGTGTGTGATGGTTTCTCTAAGCGCATCGGTGATGCTATGTAGTGCTTTTTTTATGACACTATCTAGTTCATCTGCATAGTATTTCAAGATGCGTTGCGTACCCATCGGATAAAGTAACCCTAATCCTAAAGCGACACCAACCGCAACAATCATTAATAAACCACTGTTTATGAGAACGCTTTGGTCAAAAGCACCCGGTGCTAACAAATGGCTTGCAAGAACCAAACTAGGCACAATACCGGCTTCAATTTTGAACACGAAAGATAAGGCAATAAAGGGCAATGCAAAAAGCACAAACACCCATGGTGTATAACCCAAAATCAAAAAGAATAGTGTCGCAAGTGAGAGTGCCAGCGCAGCATCCAAAAGCCGTTTAAAAGCGATAATTACTGAATCAGTACGTGTCGATTGAATCGATAAGACAGCTAAAATTCCAGCGGCAAGCGCTTGATCTAGTTGAAGAACTTCGGCCACACCATGACCAATAATCATCGCGAGGCCCATTTTAATAATCGTGTGCAATATTCGGTTCATGAGACCACCTCAAATGTGCTATTTTACCCCTTTTCATTATAGCCGATTCTGGGTACCATGACAACGGTCATAACGAGTAACTGAATAATCCCTAAGTCCTAACATTAAGAAATAATCTATGACAGTATTTGCGCATTAGTCGTTTGATTGGTCAAAAAAATCCCCTTAAAGTAACGGTTTAACGTTAGCTTTGAGGGGATTTTGTGTATTAACTTTAAGGTTTTGATTTAGTCTGATATAACGATTCTTTCACCGGTGCCACTAGAACTCTCATCCACAATGCCATCTTGAATTCGAATGAATCGACTTATGCTGGTTTCAGGTGAGGAAATGTCACCACTAGAGGTTGAGTTAATAATTTCTCCAAAAGTGATGTTCCAGCTTGAGGCATTTTCTTTTGCAAACGCGCCCGAACGGCCAAATTCAGCATATACATCGACAGATGTATGGGCGTTTTCTATGGTTGCACCGGCTCCGTTTCTATAAACAAAGCCACCAATTAACTGACCAGCATCAATAGAACCTGAAGCACTACTATTTTTGATGGTTCCATTATTTTGAGCAGCAAATCCACCTACCTGAGATACAGGAAAATTAAGTGTTTCACAAGTAAGATTTACTGAACTATTTTGA
>PWME01000179.1 GCA_003559235.1 Mollicutes bacterium
AAGAAACCTTTGACATCACTGTTGGTTTAACATTGCGTGAACTTGTTCAAATGTCTTTAGAAGATGCGCTTAATAGTGGTGATGAAACCGTTATGTTTGAAGCGGTTGTGGTTGGATTTGCTGAAACACAAACCGCATCAATGCGCTCGGTTATTTTACAAGACTTACAAAATCCTGACATTATCATTACTGCTGATTATCCTGAAACCACAAGCGGCTATGGTCAATTAACGGATGTTGACCCAGAAATTGGCGATATCTTAATTATTGCAGGTACGCACCGTCAAGTTGGACGCCCAAGTATTGTGGACGTATTTGAAACCATCGATACAGGCGACACCCAAGCACCCGTTTATGATAAAGATAATGCGTATCATTTAGAAGATGAAGAAAGTTGGGAAGCATTCCCAGGACACAATACGTTTGTCAAAATCTCAAATCCGTTTATGCGTTATTCTACTTCTTCATCACCAAGCCCAACCAACTGGATTCGTCTAGGGTATGATGATGAAAGTGTTGGAACGAACTTTGGTGAAGCTAATGACAAATCCTATGCTTTCTTAATTCGTGCCTTTGATAGCATGATGGGCGACACGTGGCGCGATACGTTTGAAATCCCACGCGTTGGGGAAGAACCTGTCTTATTTGAAGGCGACATTTATGCATTCATTATTTATGAAACCAACACATACTTACAAATGGTCATTGTCGATTCAGACCATGTTGAACCTGCTGATCACCTTGAAGTACGCTTTGACTTAGTTGATGCATTACCACAGTCTGTGGATGAAGATGCAGGCGACACGGTTATTGATTTACCTGATGCACACGACTTAGTTGACAGTGCGATTACATGGGAATCTTCTGATCCTAATGTCATCGATGAAAACGGAACCATTGATTACAGTTCTGTTCCAGGTAATATTACCGTAACCTTAACGGCAACCTATACCATCGGTGAAACAACCTATACACAATCGATTGACGTGGTTGTCTTTGCAGAAAAAGTTGTGCTGCAAGTTGATGATGTACTCGATACACAAGTTGATGGCGACGCATTCTTCGTTGAAGGGGTTGTCTTAACCGCTGGTTATAACACTGCTGGTGGACTCTCCGATGTCTTTGTACAAGACAAAACAACTGGAAACATCATGATTGTACAAGGATTAGACAGTGAATATGGTGACGTTATACAAGATGGTGACCTTATTGAATTTTTCGCAAGCATGGATGTGCTTGACACAAGCAATGAACCTGGAAAACAAGTTGTTCGCTATGAATCGCGTCTTGATGTTTTAGAACAAGACTTTGGTGTTGTTGATTATCGCCAAAACGCGATTGAAATTGCTTCACATGAAGATTACATGGCATTACTTGATGAAGACACACGTCAACACGGACAAGTGTATCACTTTACAGGTGGTTACTTCATTAACGGTACCACAAGTTCTTTATCGTATAGTAATCTTCGCTTCCACTTAAATCCTGATGCGACAGGCATCGGTTCGATCCGCGTTGGTGGAAAAACCAATGTCTTGAATATTAGTGGTAATGAACCAAATCTTGGTGAAGACTGGGATGATGCCATCTTTGGTATTAATCCAGATAACTATCCTGGCCTCGATTATCCAGGTTTCGAATATCCAAATGCTGGATTCTACGTTATTTTGAAAAACACTTCACCTTCTTACAACTATTGGAGCATTGTTTCAGCCGATGACTTCTATTTCGAAACTGAAGCTGAACAAGTTGGCCGTGAACTCGATGAACAAATCCCTGGTAGCACCTCTGAAGGTGACTTAGTATTACCAGATACACACGACCTTATCGATGATACGGTTACATGGACGAGTTCGCACCCTGATGTTATTGATGCCGCAACTGGCGCTGTTACATATGGTGAAGCGGATGTTGATGTTACCTTAACGGCAAGTTACTCTATAGATGGCGAACCATATGAAGCCACTATACATGTTAGTGTCATCGGTGTAGCGTTAAGTGTAACCGAAGTCTTAAATGAAAGAGAAGACGGCGACACGGTTCGTGTCAAAGGAATTGTCGTTGGCTTCCATTGGAACGGTTCTAGTACTCGTACACCACTCACGAATGGTATTCTCATTAAAGAAACCACTGGCAATGAACTAATTTATGTGGTTGGACTTTATGAAACGTTTGGGGATGCGTTGTTTGAGTATGATGTCGATGGGCATATGCTTGACCTAGGTGATGAAATTGAGTTTACGGCAACCTATTCCATTGCGACTGAAGATGGTTTCGCAGGGCGGCCGACATTAACCATTGAGTCTGAATCTGCTGCTGATATGACCATTCACAATACTGATGTTGCCTATTCATTTGACCTTGAAGCGGCTGAAGTGATTTCCGATGATCTTGATTTAGCCGATTTCGTTGAAAACCTACCCTACAACCAACTCTTTAAAGTCGAAGGACCCTTTACGCTAAATGCTTCGTCAAGCACATATAGCGACGGATTGAATATGCGGATTGCTTATGGTGACATCGATTCATGGGGTGACTTAAACTACGATGCAAGCTGGGCAGACCGCGGACAACGTCCTTCCTTCAAGTTTGATGCGAACATTCCGCATCTTGGTGATGACTGGTGGATTGAAGCCTTAAACATTACTGAAGACAATTTTGATGAATTTGACATGCGCAATACTGTTTATACCGACACAACCGAAATTTACTTCTATGTTGGTAGCTCCTTGCCAACCGCTGTTTCAAGTTTCGGTTATGTTCAACTTGTCATTTTAGATGCTGATTGGATTGACGCAACACGCGAAGCGGATGTCGATTAGTGACGTTTGACGCGTAAGCAAGCAATTGTTATTACTAAGAGGTTATGCGACCGACGCATAACCTCTTTTTCTTCTAGTTTTGTGTATAAAAAAAGCCTGTCATGATCACAGGCTAGTATGTTCGTTTATGCGATTTGAGTAACAGTTTTTATGGCTTTACTACTTTATACAAGCAAAAATGTTTACACATGGTTCGTTATAAATGTTCACGTGATACTATTGTCATCATCTTTAATAACGATGGTATCATCAAAATTAGATTGATCGTAACATTTAAAGTTAATCACTTTATAGAAGTGTTAAGATGCGATCATCAATGCCGTTTTTTCGCGTATAGGCTATCGAGTGTTTCACCGTGTCTACTTTCGACAGTTCCGATGACTTCTTCTTTAAAATCTACAGGTTCAGGTATCCCTGTTAAGGCGTGGGCACGCGACAACAAGGTTTCAACTGAAACCGTTTCAAAGCCTTTCGCATCAAGAATTGTTAATAAATCTTGGCGCGCAGGATTAATCGCAATCCCGCGTTCCGTCACAATAACATCAATGTGTTGGCCGGGTGTTGTAATCGTTGTGACACGGTCCTTTACAACCGGCATTCTGCCTCTAATGAGCGGAGTCACAATAATCGTTACCTTGGCATCTTCAGCGGTATCGCTATGGCCTCCACTGCCAC
>PWME01000253.1 GCA_003559235.1 Mollicutes bacterium
CAGAACAGGGATTATGGCTTGATGGGGGGCCTGGTAAGGCTTCCTCTTGATGATCATGATATTTTGATTTTTAGTAATATTGACTCTTCCGAAGGCAGAAATAATGGTACCGTATGGGCAAGTTTTGATGGTGGAAAAACCTGGCCGGCCAAAAGGCTTGTTGAGGAGGGTGCATTTGCATATTCATCAATGGCGGCCGGACGCAAAGATACTCCAAGTGAGGGGTGGATATACCTTATGTATGAGGGAGGAGGTGATCCATACGGCTATGCTTTTATGGCCCGGTTCAACCTGGCCTGGGTAACAGGAGGTCGTGACTGGAGAGAATTTTTGCACAAATAATTCTTCTCACATCTTAATCACTGCGTAACCACTATTATTTACTAATAAAAAAACCATGAAAAAAATGACATTAAGTAATTGGAATTTAATTTTCAAATCACGTACTGCTATTGCCGGGTTCATTATATCAGTACTATTTATTTCTACTATTACCGGTTGTGGTGTGAGAACCGATGATATGGAGCTTGAACATGTTGTTGTTGCAAGTGAAGAGGGCCGTTTTTTTGGTTGGCCGGCCAACAACGGGATGTGGAGTTGGGATAACGGCCGGGAGATACTTGTAGGCCATACCCATGGACCATATGATGGAGAAGGTGGGTTTCACAGTATTGGTCATCCTCAGCTTACCAAATTAGCCCGTAGCCTTGATGGCGGCAGGACATGGACAAGTGAGGATCCTGATAATTTTGTCGGCAAGGATGAGGAGCCCCAACCTTCACCCGGCAACATTAATTTTGGTCATCCTGATTTTGCCTTGCGTGTGGCAGCTACCGGTTATCATGGCACTAATGATCCCAGGGGGCGCTTTTTTATTTCCTATGACAGGGGTAAAACCTGGGAAGGCTCATACAGGTTTAACCAGTTACATGAAGCTGAGGAACTCAAAGGCATGCAAATTACTGCGCGCACCAGTTACCTGGTCACCGGTTCAAATTCGGCCCAGATTATTCTGACAGCCCGCAATCCTGAGCTGGAATTTGCCAACCGTCGAGACAAGCCGTTTGTAGCTGAGACCACCGACGGTGGTAAAACCTTCAGTTTCATATCATGGGTTGTTCCGTGGTCGGATGAATGTAATCGCGCTGCCATGCCCTCAACTGTTCGTATGGATGACGGCAGAATTATTGTAGCTGTTCGTGTGCGCAATCCCCGTGATGAAGGTCTTCAGAATTGGATTGATACATATGTTTCTGAAGATAACGGTCGTACCTGGTCTTTCCTGAGCAAGGTTGGGGAGACGGGTCTGCATAACGGCAATCCTCCAGGTCTGGCTTTACTTGAAGATGGCCGTCTTGCGTGCAGTTATGCCAACAGGGATCTTCAACAGATGCTGGTGCGTTTCAGCAGTGACAATGGCAGGACATGGGGTGAGGAGATTGTGATCCGCGACAATCCTCACACTTATGATATGGGTTATCCCCAGATGGTTCAGAATGCTGATGGTAAAATGGTAATGATCTATTACCTTGCCAGGGAAGAACGCCCGCACAGCTATATTGAAGCTGCCATTTTTCAACCGTAGGGTTATATATACAGATTGTATGCTAGTTGGAGAGTTTATTAATTCTTCATTTGTAATTAATTATATTTAGAGGTTTGTATTGGTTAATAAAAAGGACTTATAGAAAATTTAAAAAATGGGCTCATTAAAGTTATTAAGATTTCCGGTGGTGATGGTTGTCTTTTTGGTACTGCTGTCATCATGTTCTGAGAATGATCGACCTGAAATTATTGATCATATTGTTGTTCATCATGAAGATGGTTATTTTATGGGCTGGCCTGCAAATAATGGAGTCTGGTCATGGGATGACGGAGAAATTGTAGTTGGTTTTACCAGAGGTCCATTCGATGCTGAGGCACGAGGGATGCATTTGATTGGTGCTCCTTTTGAAAGCTGGCTTGCCAGGAGCAGGGATGGGGGTTATTCATGGGAAGCATTTGACCCTGAGGGATTTGTGTCGGGATACGATCCTGATGGATTAACCGGCGATTCTATGCTGATATTAAGTGAACTTGTTGAACCTGTCGACTTTTCCAATGATGATTTTATGCTGAGGTTAGTTGGTAACGGTTATCTTCAGCCTCATGTGCCGGAAGCAGGTTTTTACTACTCCTATGATCGTGGAGAAAGCTGGGAAGGGCCATTTAAGCTTAACGGGCTTTCGGACAGTGAGGAATTTGAAGGGATGGGTTTGTTTACGCCGCGGACTGACTATATAATCGAGAACGAGAGGTCTGCGCTGTTATTTTTGTCAATTCATACACCGGAAGGATCTGACAAGGCCTTTGTTGCCAGGACCACAGATGGAGGTCTGTCCTTTAATTTTAAAGGCTGGTTAGCAGATCCCCATACAGATCCGTTCAGAGCAGTTATGCCATCAACGGTGAAATTATCATCTGAAAAGATAATATCGGCAGTCAGAAGGAGGGAGGTAAAAAGAAGAGACTTGTATCCTCATTGCTGGATTGATATTTATTCCTCTGAGGATAATGGAGTAACCTGGAAATTTTTAAGCAGGGCTGCCGAAACGGGTTGGTCAAACGGCAATCCACCTGCTATGATTCAATTATCTGACGGGAGAATAGTGTTGGCATATGGGAATCGTGAACATATGCAGATCAGGGCGAGGATAAGCTCAGATGAAGGAAGGCAGTGGGGGCCGGAGATAGTTCTCCGGGAGGGAGTGCAGGTGGATCTCGGTTATCCGCGGTTGGTTGAGAACAAAGACGGGGATATTGTAACAATCTACTACTGGGCTGAATCACCGACTTCTGAGAAATATATTGAAGCTACCATCTGGAGGATACCCCATGGTAATGAATGGGGGAGACCTGTGATGGTAACTTCTCCCTGAGTAAAAAATTTTCAACAGATTATCTTCCCATAAACACATTACAAGCCAGATATATTAAGGATTTCAAAGAACTCAAATTAATATTTATCGGAAACTGATGATATGCGAATCAATCTGATATTACTCATTTCTTGGCTTTTTATTACCGCTGTAAATGCCGGTTGCTCCAACAACTACAGCCATCCTGAATACGCCTGGATCATTGACGATATCAGGAAGACTACAATTGAAAAGGCTGAAAGATATCTTAGTGAGGAGCCGGAGACTGTCACGATGGCTTATTGTGGTCGGAGTGCAGGCGGGCGTCATGACTTCTTTTCGGAAGGCGATTACTGGTGGCCTGACCCGGAAAACCCCGGCGGGCCCTACATAAGAAGGGACGGGTTGAGCAATCCCGAGGTTTTCTCAGAACACCGTCATGCCATGGTCCGGTTGAGCGAGATTACTGCCACGCTTACATCAGCCTGGATGCTGACCGGCGATCAACGTTATGCCGGCAGGGCGCTTGATCATATGAATGCCTGGTTTGTTGACCCGGAAACGATG
>PWME01000174.1 GCA_003559235.1 Mollicutes bacterium
AATTCTGGATCCACATGAAGGTGAAACCATTTATGACCCTGCCTGTGGAACAGGTGGAATGCTCCTGGAATGCGTTGATCATCTCAAGAATAACAATGAAGACTACCGCACCTTAAAGTTGTATGGACAGGAAAAAAATCTGACCTCCAGTTCCATTGCCCGGATGAACATGTTCCTGCATGGCATTGAAGACTTTCAGATTATCCGGTGCGATACCCTGCGAAATCCAGCCTTCTTTGAAGCGGACGGATTGAAAACCTTTGATTGTGTGATTGCGAACCCTCCGTTCTCGCTCAAAGAATGGGGTGCAGAAAATTGGGCAAACGATCCGTACGGACGAAACATTGCCGGAGTGCCTCCCAAAGGCAATGGCGACATGGCCTGGGTGCAACACATGATCAAATCCATGAACAGCACCGGACGCATGACCGTGGTGTTGCCCCATGGAGCCCTCTTCAGAAAGGGCGCCGAAGGCCGCATCCGTGAAGAGCTGATTTTACAGGATATGCTGGAAGCAGTCATTGGCCTGGGACCGAATATTTTTTATGGAACACAGCTGGCCGCTTGTGTGATGGTGTTCAAACAGATCAAGGAAGAAAACAAAAAAGGAAAAGTCCTTTTTATTGATGCATCGAAACAGGTTCGAGTAGGCAGAGCGCAAAACTATTTGGATCCAGAGCATGTCAATGAAATTCACGCCTGGTATAAGAACTTCACTGATGTAGCAAATTATGTAAAAGTGGCATCAATCGATGATCTGAAAGAAAATGACTACAATCTCAACATCCCGCTTTATGTAGAAAAGATCATCGAGGACAATCTGCCAAGTGTGGAGGAAGCGTTGGTTGAACTAAAAACTGCCTGGGAAGCGAGCCTGGAAGCTGAAGAACGATTCAAAAAACTACTTAAAGACTTTATCTGATATGGCGATCGAAAAGAAAATACAGGACATACTGTCATCCATTGATAACAATGAGTATACCATCCCCGAATTTCAGCGAGGTTATGTATGGAACAGTAGACAGGTCAAGGAATTTTTCCGATCACTCTATCTGGGTTATCCTTCCGGATCGTTCTTAATCTGGAAAACCAAAGATCCCTCTAAAATCAGAGGAGAACAAAAAGAGACCAATGCCATTTTCCATCAATTGATATTGGATGGACAGCAAAGGTTAACAACCATTTATACCATTTTCAAAGGTAAAACGCCTGAATGGTATGAGGGTGTTGCATTGCGTACTGATCTGTATTTCGATTTGAATACAGAAGAGTTCGAATACTATATGCAGCGTAAAATGAGTAATAAACCAGAATGGATTAACGTCTCAGAATTCCTAAGTCGTGGGGGAGTAAATCACTTTATTTCAAAACTTGGTTTACTTAGTGATGAAGAACGGAATTATTATCTCGAAAATATTGAAACACTTAATAAACTCAGTGCGATCAAGGATTATGGCTACTACATCAAAGAAATCACAATTACCGAATTAGAGAAGGTGGTCGAAATATTCAACCTTGTCAATAAAACAGGAACTACGCTTAATGAATCCGATCTCGCTTTAGCCATCATAACCAGTAACTGGCCTGATATAAAAGATCGATTTAGAGAATCTATCGACTTATATAAAAAATATAACTATAACTTAAGTTTCCGATTCTTCACAAGGTGCCTGAATATTCTTACAACAGGCAGAGGTAAATACACTTCTGAAATAAGTAATGTAACCAAAGATGAATTTGAAGAGGCCTGGAAAAAGTTGAACAAGATCCTGCCTCATCTCATTAATATTCTCAGAGAGAATGCCTATATCGATTCATCCGAAGATTACAGTTCGGTTTACGTACTCTATGTGCTTGTCTATTACCTGTCAAGGAAAGACTTGAAGTTTGAGAGTACAGAAGAGGCAAACAAAGCCATCTATTGGATGTTCATGGCCCTGCTTTGGGGTATATTCAGTGGTTCTTCAGAATCGTATCTGGAGAAGGACATGAACATTTTGAAAGAGACCGATTCGCTGGATGAATTGATCAAAGAAATGCACTTGTACCGTGGAACCAATTTGTATTTACGACCTGAAGATCTGGCCATGCAAGGAGTCAGAAGTAGGATTTACAATATTTTTTATGCATCAGTTAGGGCGCAGGGAGCAAAAGACTGGACCATTCCAGCGCTTAGCTTGTATTCAAAAAGTGTAGGATACAACAACAAGCTGCAGCGCCACCACATATTCCCCAAATCATTTTTGTATCAGAAATACAATGGCAGCAACTCCATTCACAAGGCAATGATCAATGAGATCGCAAACATTGCCTTCATAACGCAGGAATCGAATATGGAGATTTTAGCCAGAGATCCGAATGAATACCTGCCAACAATAGATGCTACTCAATTGCGCAAACAGTTCGTTCCTACTGAGGAAAAACTGTATTCTCTCGAAACCTATGAACAGTTTCTGGAGGCGAGAAGGGAATTACTTTGCAAAGGGATCAATACCTTTTTGGACAGTTACTACTCAGATGGGAAACAGAGTGGCGTACCAGATGACCTTGAGCATTACAATGACAAAATTGAACAAATTGAATTATCTCTTCGTGATCTAATCAGTCAAAAGTTAAATGATGCGGCTGAATTGGATGCCTATCATGAATTGGTACCTCAGAATTTAAAAGACAAAGCTGAAGGAAAAATAAAATCCTGGATTACCAAAAATCCGGGGGAAGATAAAGCGCAGTTTTTAATGCTCAGGCGTAAACTGGACTTCTTCGATTTACAGGAGTATTTCGACTTGATTTCATCCAAATTGAATTGGATGCTCTTTGATGAAACCTTTGGAAGCAAAGGAAATCTTCAAACACGTTTCGCTCAGTTGGGCGAATTGCGAAACGGAATTCGACATAGCAGGGGCGCAACGGAAGTAGCTATAAAGGACGGGGAAGCCGCCATCTCCTGGTTCAATTCGATATTGAGATCGACTACAGTAAGTTTAGAATCTGAAGAAATAGAATAATGACCCAACAACAACTCGAAAAATATCTCTGGGGCGCTGCCACTTTGTTGCGCGGCACCATTGATGCCGGAGACTACAAACAGTACATCTTCCCCCTGTTGTTCTTCAAACGCATCTGCGATGTGTACGACGAAGAGTTTGAAAGTGCCCTTAAAGAAAGCGATGGCGACATGGAATATGCCGCCTTTGCCGAACACCACCATTTCCAGGTGCCCGAGACTGCCCACTGGAACAATGTGCGGGAAACCACCACCAACGTGGGAATGGCCTTGCAGGAAGCCATGCGGGCCATTGAAAAAGCCAATCCCGATTCGCTGTACGGCATCTTTGGCGATGCCAGCTGGACCAATAAAGACCGCCTTAGCGATGCCACTCTCACCAACCTCATTGAGCATTACTCGCAACACAAGCTGAGCCTGAGCAATGTGGCCGATGATAAGCTTGGTA
>PWME01000151.1 GCA_003559235.1 Mollicutes bacterium
GGCATTTGTTGTAATGCTGATAACCCCCACGTACCGGCATTTGCTACAACTTTATACAAGGCCTTAGTAGTTTTCTGAATAGCCTTCTGTGATTCTTCTCCGGGATAAATTCTTGAAGCTATACTTGCAATATCCCGACCATTGACCCAGTCAATAACCAAACGTGCAATACTGCTACGATCTAATACCAAATCACCAGGACTTAGTTCTTCAATAGACTTCCGGATTTCATAAGTATTCATCATAATACCAATGAGTTTTTTCATGCTTTGATTCTGCTCAGAAAACAGTTGATTTTTATGCCAGTCTTGTGGAGTAAGCCCCGAAATTGCCAATCTTCCAATCATTTGTCGAACCGAAATGGTAGAAAATCCGGTCTGATCAGATATTTTAGCTTCCGCCTTTGTTAAACTGCTTGCATATCCTCTAATTTTATTTCTTAGAAATGTTTTCTTTTCTTGCGGCAGTTGCCTGTATCCAAAAGTTCCCTGTAGTTTTTGTTCCAATTGAGCAAGGAATTCATCTTGCTGCTGTACTTGCATTCTTAGATGGGATATGTACTGCAGAATGGCAGACCATCTTTCATCCACAAAAAGCCATCTCTCAAAATTTTCATCTGCATGACGTAGTGCATTATCAATCGCTCCAACCAATTGGGATAAGAGATCATCAGATGCTTTTTTTACATATTCTGTAACAGGATGTAAATCCTGATCATTTTTAAGAGCAATACCAACCCAACCCATTTGATCCTGCCCTGCACGGCCCACTCGTCCAGCCAAATTCCAAAAATCACGAACAGGCATGTTTCCTATGAAAGGATAATTATAAGAACCCATGATGACGGCAGAAACAGGGAAATTTATACCTTGGGCAATAGTAGTTGTAGCGACCAAAGCCTGGAGTTTATTTTCCTGTGTCATCAGGTCTTCAATCAAAAACCTAATCTCATCGGGTAATGCAGAACTATGGACGGCAATTCTGCGATCCAATAACTTTACCAATGGAAAATCATTACCAAGCTCCGATGATACCAAGCGCTTTAATAAATCGACATCCGCATCTGTTTCAAAATCAGTCCTTGCATTGTCATAAAGCTTTTCCGCAATTTCATAAGTCTCATTGGGGTGTCGGGCTAAAACAATTATTGGAGAACTTATGTCCAATATTTGTGAAGCCAGTTTTTCAGCGACTTTCTTTTTGGAGCCATTACCCCCATAAAACTTAGATTTTGGCTCATCATCATCCGTAAAGTGATGCAAGGGAATAGATTCACCGATTTCGTAACTACCCTTATTGGTGTGAAGCGTTTTTAAATTCAGATCGTAGTTTTTTCCTCTGCCTTCAACTTCAATAGCACCTACCACCCGTTCGTTAGGTTGCCACCAATCCAGTTCTAAATTGATTACATTCCCCCGATCGCCTGCCAACCAGTCCACAACATCAGGAGAGTTAGAAATATCGGGTGTCATCAACAGGAAGTTGGCTTCACGGCAATCATTTTTTATTGTGGTTAGCAGAAATTCAAGGTTTAACCCTCTTGTTTGGTCTTCTATATTGTGTGCTTCATCAACAATTGTCAAGACCAAAGGTCTTTCATCACTTGTACCCAAACCCTGTCTGACAAGTAGATTTAACTTTTCATAGGTTGTAACCAATACATCAAATTCAGTTTGGTTACCCTTGTCTTCGGTCAAATGCTGTTCAAACCCATCTAATTCGATTGCGCCACTTGCTTTTTCAACAACCAATCCCAATTCACTAAAGTCTTTCTTTAATTGGATGAATACCTGATTTACTAATGATTTGGTAGGAGCAACGTAAGCTACCCAGCCACCTCTTTCTTTGAATTCATTAAGCGCTTGCAAAATGCGATATTCGGCAATCATGGTTTTACCGCTGGAAGTAGGTAAGTTGACAACAATCGCTTTATGGGCAGGATTTAGTAATTGTCCTGTTCTTATCGACTCTCGTTGTGGATAGAGTAGTTCAAATACACCTTTCGCTTCCTTGCGAGTAATGAATTTATTGAATTCCGTAACCCAATGATTCACTCCGCTGGTGGTGTACCAAATGGTATTCCGTACCATTTTTACTGCCAGAGCTTCAAAAAACTGAAACATCAATCCTAGACTGATATTCCCGGATTTTTGTGCAAACTCATGTGAAAGGTTCAGATGATAGTGAAGTTTCGTTTCCGGTTCAACCGGCCGGCCTTCAATTAGATAGCTTCCAAGTACATCTATGCTTTTAGCAAAGTGATACAGAGCAACCAATTCGGCAGCACCGTATGGACGACTTTCTTCGTTGACCTGATCGAGGAAATTGCTTTCAAAATCATTTTGTTCCTCTCTTAGCTGATTAATTAGCTGGACGGATTGACCAATATCTTTCCAGTTTTCTTTGATTACAAGACCTATCAACGCCTTAAAGCACAAGGTAAGTAAGCGTTTATTCCAGTCGTTTTTGGCCTCCATATTTTCTATTTGTTCAGCATTCGATTTCAGATACTGACGAACGAAGTGCCAATGCTCTCCCAAATATCCAAAAGCAATCAATTTGAATTGCTCGTAGATGTAGTATTGACTTTCTCTTGAGGCCGAAAGCTGGCTTGCAATGTCAAAATAGGTAGCACAAAGCGCTTTGAATTGCTGCGAATCTCTGTTATCCCATAGCCCAATGATCTTCAACTCACAAATCTCTTTTGCTTTCTCAAGTTGCTGGATATCCTCTTCTGAAAGTTCAACCGATTCAAATCGACCGGACAGCTTTCCTTTTTGAATGAGCGCACCTATCCCGGTAAGCATATCAGGATATGCCCGTTCAAGATGATTATATTTTAGCTCAATGCTCATTCTTCGGTCTCATTCATGATTTTTAGCCATCCCGATTGTTTAACCGGGACGTACAATGCCAATAATTTTAACCCTGTTGGTTCCAGGATTCTATCTTTTATTCGGTGATAACTTACTGAAACATCTTCCTCAACCGGATCTGTGTCTCTCACCAATACACCCACCAGTTGATAACTACCTTGTGCAGTATAGTAAGCCTTTACACTTGCATTAAAATCTTCTTTGAATTGATGGCCGTACTCAAACAATCTCGCTTTATTCTGAAGATAACTTATCAGAATTCTGCGTTTATCAGGCTGATCACACAAATCACAAAGTTGCTTTTCCATCCCTTTTTCATAGGTCATTACCTGTGGTGGATGGGCATTTTCAGATGAAGTTTTTACCTCCCCAAACAAAAAGAGTATTTGTCCATCTACTTCAATGAAACCGACCAAATCAGCCCCGGTTTTATTTCCTTTTGGATTCCTTGCATCTCTTAATTCATTCCAATGGAAACGGCACTGAAAATTTTCTTCCAGTATAATTTCAGCATAAGCCTCACCAATGCGAAAATTCTGAACATTTACTTCCTCGTTTTCCCAAGCTTGAA
>PWME01000198.1 GCA_003559235.1 Mollicutes bacterium
ACCAGACCGCTTGACGACCAAAAAAACCTTCAAGTTAATGATCAGTTAACCCTTACTCTCGGCGCTGTTCAGCGTGATTTCACCATCGTCGGCATCCATAATGACTTAATTGAACACGCGGTCTATATGGACCATGAAAGTTTAAATACCATGAGTGGTTTTGATGCAACTATGTACAATGCATATTATACCAACGCCCCTGTCGTTGAAACGACAGAGACATCATTAATTGCGAACCCGAATGCCATTGCCGAATCATTTCGAACACTGTTTCGCTTATCGAGCATTGTGCTTTATGCATTAATGGGCTTTGCGACCATCATCGCTATGGCGATGTTTGCAGGGGTCATTATCAACACGATGGCTACCGAACAACAATCAATGGCCATGTTAAAAGCTTTAGGATACAAAGATTATGAAACTTACGGTGTATTTTTCAAAACCATCACAATCGCATTAAGCACTGCCTTCATACTTGGTGGGGCCCTTGCGGTTCTCACGTTACGGTTCATCTTAAACTATCTCTCTAATTACTTTGGATTCGTCTTTATAGGTAACGTTTCAATCACTAATCTATTCATCAGTTTTGGTGTTGCATTAAGCATTGCCTTCATAACAATGATGGCTGTCATTAAAATGAGCGCAAAAACGGCTTTGGCAACGACTTTAAAAAACCGATAAAAAAAGTCCGCATTTTTGCGAACTATTCTAAATAATCAAACCCAAAATCATCTCGATTCGCCCAGACAAATTCATCGTCTGAACCAAACATATATTCATGGCGGGTTACGCTTAAATATTCAAACCCTTCTTTCGACCCACTATGAATGAAAGTCGCAAAGACAACAATATCTTCTTGGGTATCGATGTAGGGTGCATACTCAAGGCCTTCAAGCTTTAAGCGTACATTTGACTCAACTTTTGTGAAACTTTGATCACTTTTAACAACGTGTTTTTGAAATCGACCCAATTTAATGAGTCTCAATACGCGATTAATTTGGTCGTTTATATGCATTATTTCGCCTCCAATACCGATTGAATATCTGCTTCAAAATCAAGAGGGTCACGTTTTGAGGGATACCGGTTCACAATCTGTCCCTCACCATCCACAAGAAACTTCTCAAAGTTCCACTTAATATTCTTATTGGTTCTTATGGGCGTGTTTTCGATTAAATACGCAAATAGCGGGTGCTTATGTTTGCCTTTGACATCAATCTTTTTAAACATTGGAAAGGTTACCCCATAATGTAATGTGCAAAATTCTAAAATGTCGGCATCACTAGCCGGGTCTTGATTCAAAAACTGATTGCACGGAAACCCAAGCACAACAAACCCTTGATCTTGATACTTTTTATACAATGTTTCAAGGGCCGCAAACTGTTTCGTGTAGCCACATTTACTCGCGGTATTAACGATAAGCACTGTCTTTCCTTTGAAAGCTTTCATCGTCGTTTGCGTTCCTTCAATGGTTTCTAAAGCGATATCATATAAATACATCATGCACCTCCTTGAATACTTGATTTATTATATCATGATTACGCTAAGGAAAAAACGTTGTACACTGTGAATGGAGTGATACCATGCAAGACAATCCACTAAAAACTGCTTTAATCCGTTCCGCATACAAAGCCTTTGCCAAAAATGCATTTAAAAAAGTCTCAACCAATGAGATTGTGAGTGACGCCAACGTGTCGAAGGGATTGCTTTTTCACTATTTTGAAAATAAGCAAAACCTGTACATTAGCCTCTATGATATGGCATGGAAAATGGTTCGTAATCACGTATTTGAGAATTTTGACTTTTCTAATCGTGATGCGTTTGAGCGCTTACGCATTATGATTATCAAAAAAAGTGCCTTTTTGCTTGAACATACAACCATTGCGCAGTTTATTAAACGCGTTCACTTAAACAATGACCCTGAGATTACGAAAAAGCGATTAAAAATTTATTACCATCACCGCAATCGTGATTACAAAACTATCTTTGATAATATCGACACCAGCTATTTTATTGACCCGAATGATGCAGAAACGCTCTGTAAATTAGCATCCTCCACATTTAATCGGATTACAGCAGAATGGGAAAAAAATCATGTCAACCTTAGTAGTGACGTGGCTTTAAATATTTTACAAGCAGAACTAACCGATTATGTGGCGTTATTCAAGCGGTATTTTTACGCTTAAAAAAACACATCCAGGGATGTGTTTGATTTAAGCAACAACGTTCAGTGCATCAATATAGTAAATTACCATGACAAAAAAGATAAAAATTAATAAGGAGTTTAATACAACACCAAGCAATAAATTCGCAATGATGTGTTTATCATGTCTCGTAGAAGGTTTGAGTCGGTGCGCCATCGACAGTTGAATGCTTAAGGTAAAGGTGCGCACTAACCACACCAAATTAACGATTGCTAGACCAAGTGCAATCCATTTAATAATTTGTGCTGAATCAATAAAAAACAACCAAATAAGCACCAAGTGCAAAATTGAGACGAGCATCGCGCGACTGACTTTTAAAAACAACGTTCTTGGAAGCATGAAATCACCTACTGTGCATAACGTCTTTGAGACCCATACAGTATTGTATCACAGGTCAAACGTTTTTTCACGGCCAATTTGGCTATTTCGCCTTCACAATATACCCTAGTCCAATGGCGCCAGGTCCTGCATGTGCGCCGACAGCTGGCGTGATGGGTATACTAAAAATTGATTCAACATCTTGGCGTTTCGCTTGAATTTCACGGGCGATATAATCTTTGGTTGAAGCATTATGCGCATGACAAATAAACGGCTCAACATCAAGATTTTCAGTTTCTTCTAAATAGCGTTCGATGACTCGGTCGACCGCTTTTTTAAAGGTGCGTATTTTTTCGATGTTTTCAACTTTACCCTCTTTAGAAATATGCAACAGTGGTTTAATTTTTAGCATCCGTCCCATAAACCCTTGGGCATTTGATAAACGGCCGTTTTTTACCAAATATTCTAATGTATCAACCGCAAACAAGATGTGATTATTGTCGCGAATATGATTAATCGCTTCTAAAATCGCATCCACACTTTTGCCTTCATCTGCCATTTTCGCAGCCGTTAATGCCATTTTAGCTTGGGGAAACGCGACAGTTTTAGAATCAACAACATGAACGTTTAACCCTTTAATGTCTTTCGCAGCAACCTGCGCCGCACCGTAAGTTCCACTCATGTGTTGAGATATCGTAATAACAATTAGGTCTGTATAGCCTGCTTTTTTCATGTCAAGATACATTTCTGTCATTTTAGCTGTAGGAAACTGCGACGTTTTTGGAAATAGCGATTTATCTGCTTTTAATCGTTCATAAAATTGATCTGCGGTTAGTTCAACATGATCGAGATACTCTTCTTCACCTAAATGAATCATTGAACGAAAAATCTTAATATCATAATTATAATCA
>PWME01000025.1 GCA_003559235.1 Mollicutes bacterium
AAACCTGTTATTGTAGCCGCAAATAAAGTTGATGATCAAAGCAAAACAGATATGCTTTATGAGTTTTATACCCTTGGGTTAGGCGATCCTTACCCGATTAGTAGTATCCACGGTATTGGGATAGGAGACTTATTAGATACGGTTGTTAAGACACTGCCTGAAGCATCACCAGAAATGTATGAAGAAGATCGTATTAAACTGTGTGTTATTGGCCGGCCAAATGTTGGGAAAAGTTCATTGACCAACACAATGCTCGGTGAACAGCGTGTTATAGTGAGTGAAATCGAAGGCACGACAAGGGATTCAATCGATTCAAGTTTTGAGCGCGAAGGGTCAAAATATGTCGTGATTGATACTGCAGGGTTGAGAAAGCGCGGAAAAGTGTATGAAAATGCTGAAAAATACAGTGTTTTACGCGCATTACGTGCCATTGAACGCAGTGATATCTGTCTAGTTTTACTCGATGCTAAGCAAGGTATTGTTGAACAAGATAAGAAAATAGCGGGGTATGCACTTGATGCTGGACGCGCTGTTATTTTCGTTGTAAATAAGTGGGATGCAATTGAAAAAGATAACCGCACCATGAATCGTTGGGAAGATGAAATTCGTGCGCATTTTCAATTTCTTGCGCATGCACCAATCGTCTATCTATCTGCAAAAACGACATCTCGGATTCATACACTGTATCCTGTTATCCAAGAGGTATTCTCAGATTTTACCAAAAAGATTAAAACGAGCTTACTGAATGAAGTGGTTATGGATGCATTCCAAATGAATCCGCCAAAATCACATGCGGGTGGTGTCATTAAAGCGTATTATGCAACACAAGTGGGGACACGGCCACCTGCATTTATTCTTTTTGTAAACGATACTGACTGGATGCACTTTAGTTATGAACGTTATATTATCAATACTTTACGAGAAGCCTTTGGTTTTAAAGGTGTACCACTTAAAATAATGCTTAGAAAGCGTGATCGTGAATGAAAGTAACCATTCTTGGTGGTGGGTCTTGGGGACTTGCTCTTGCGAATGTTTTATCCGACAACAATCATGAGTGTTTGGTTTATGATGTTAACAAAAGCACTGTGGATACAATCAACGAAAGACATTTTTGTTTACAGCTTGATGAACCCATTGCTAAAAGCATTCAAGCAACGCATGATTTAAAAGCAGCGCTCAATTATGCAAAGGTGTTGTTTTTTGTCGTTCCAACAAAAGCGTTGCGCACCTTAATAGAAGCAGTTAAACCGCTATTAACAACGAAAAAATTGATGGTTAATGCGGCAAAAGGGCTAGAACCAGAAACATTCTTACGCGTCTCAGAAGTTTTTGCAACAACATTGCCTGAGTATATGGAAGGATTTGTCGCATTAAGCGGCCCGACACACGCCGAAGAAGTTATTCAGCGTAAAACAACACTCATTACTAGTGCAAGCAATAAGGCAAACGATGCGCGTTATGTTCAAAGTTTGTTACATAATAATGATTATTTTCGGGTGTATTCAAGCACGGACTTAATCGGCGTTGAACTTGGTGGTGCATTAAAAAATATTTTTGCATTAGCGAGTGGATTGATGCGTGGCTTAGGGTTTGGTGATAACGCAAACGCAGCATTAATGACAAGAGGACTCGTTGAAATGGGTAAAATATATACCCATTTTGGGGCATCTCATGAAACTTTATCAGGCTTATCAGGAATCGGAGACCTAATTGTAACGTGTACGTCCCCTTATTCAAGAAACTTCCAAGCGGGTTATCAAATTGGCAAGGGCAGTGATTTGAATGAAACCATTGATTCAATGACGATGGTTGTTGAAGGTATTCGTACGTGTGAAGCGGCTTACAAGCTTTCGCATCAGTATAATTTAGACACACCAATTATTGATGCGTTATATGATGTTGTGTTTAATCGAATTGACCCAAAATATGTGCATTCTAGACTACTTGCAAGAGACCAAAAAGCAGAATAATTACCGTTTTTTCCTTTAATAAGGGGAAAAACCTTGCAATGGCGCTCACAAGTTGCTATAATCAACATAGTTACAAATATAAAGGGAGGTAGATTTGGTGAACAAAACAGAATTAGTTGCAAAGATTTCAGATGTATCAGGACTGACAAAAAAAGATGCAGAGGCAGCTTTGAACGCTACACTTTCTACAATCCAAGAAGCATTGGCTGCAGATGAGAAAGTTGTATTAACTGGCTTCGGGACTTTTGAGGTAAGAAACCGCAAACCACGCACTGGGCATAACCCAAGAACGCGTGAACCGATTAACATCGCAGCACAAAAATCTCCAGCATTTAAAGCTGGAAAAGTATTGAAAGACGCTGTACGCTAAAAAGAATTAAAAAAAACACCATGGTAGCGTGGTGTTTTTTTTGTGGCTGTGATAAAGTACCCTTGAAGGGTGTGATGCGAATGGCTTTTAACCAAATACATGCAACCATGATTCAGGCAGTTAAACAAGATGATATCGATGCCTTAAAGCCCATGAACAATGCGATAAGTGCACTTGACGAAAAAATGCAAAACTTACTTTTTTATGCAACGCGCCAAAAGTCGTATCAAACACTGGCATATTTGATTGAACAAGGTGCAAACGCAGGCCAGGAAAATACACAAGGAGAACAACCAATTCATATAGCCGCTCGCTTAGGTGATCCCAAAGCCATCACCTTATTAGGAAATGCCTTCGTTGATGTGAATCATGCGAATCAGATGGGACAAACCCCGTTAATGTTAGCCGCACACAAAGGCTCACTTGAGGGAATAAAAAAACTAATGCATCGTGGCGTGAATCTTAGTAGCGCGGACCGAATTGGGAATCGTGTTCTACATTATGCTGTTCAAAGTGGTAATCTTTCACTTGTTCAGTTTTTGCTTGAAAACGGCGCTTCTTATACATGGTTAAATGATAAACATGAATCGGCATTGCATTTTGCAGCCATGCATGGTTTTGAAACGATTTGTGAAACATTAATTGAAGCAGGATTAAATCCACACATTCATAATATTTATGGACAAACACCATTACATTATGCATCAAAAACAAAGGATGAAAGTATTGTTAGTCTATTGGTATCCTATGGACTTACCGCTCACGCCAAAGATAAATTCAATCAATCTCCACAGGATATTGCTAAACAATATGGCAATCAAGATGCGTTGAATTTATTCATGCGTCACGACACGAACCCTCGCATTAATGAAACAACAAAATATCCACTTCATGAGGCAATAAAAAGGCAAAAAATAGATGAAGCGGCTATGTATATCACTGAAGGTTCGAAAATAAATGCAATCGATGCATACGGCAATCTCCCAATATTTTATGCCATAATGAATGGGGAAGAGTACTTAGTTGCAGCGTTTATCAATCGTAAGGCTCAATTAGAACACGTTGCTTATGATAAAC
>PWME01000243.1 GCA_003559235.1 Mollicutes bacterium
CATTTACCGTATGATGGCAACCGGCACGATATTGCGCGCGCCAACTTAGAAATTATTGATCCGATTTTAGACGCAACCTCTCGTGAAGACATTGATGAAAGCCTAAAATATTACCACGCCGTACAGTGGGAATTTGACCAAGCCTTAGGTGAACTGTTAGATATTTTAGAAGCTGAAGGCGTGCGTGACAATACGGTAATCGCCATTTTTGGTGACCATTATGCCTATGGCTTAGACCAAGATAAGATTTGGGATTACGACACAAAAAAAGATGATAGCAGTTTGCTAAACATCCATAATGTGCCTTTTATCTTGCATCATCCCACACTGAACCATCAAACCTTCGACAACATTTTTAGCTCAGTTGATGTTTTACCAACCCTTGCCAACATGTTTAATCTTCCGTTCAACCATCAAGACATAATTGGACAAGACGCTTTTAACAACACACCAAACCAAGTCATCTTCTCAAGTACTAGCTTTTTATCAAGATACATTCGCTATGAAATAGAAACCGATACATTTACCCATTTAAGACCAGACAGTCCAATCGATGATGAACGCGGTATGATTGGGCGCGTCTACCACTTAATAAGGATTAATAACTTAATCCTTGAACACGATTACTTTTCCGATGATTTTGATGCAAGCGAGTCGATTGACTTTGAAGCCTACAGCATAAATCCTGATTCATAACCAAAAAAAGGCGCAAACGCGCCTTTTTGATTGCTTTTTAGTCAAAGTACCAAACAATGCCAAAACCTTTAGGACCAATATGAATCGAGAATACAGGGGATAGCATGTCTTGAATGCTCATATCGACATGTTCGAAATTCGCATCAATATGTTCTTTCATGGTTTCTAAGTTATCTTTAGAATTACGCTCAATAAAACGAATATGCAATGTTTTATCCGGTGCGTAATGTGGGTCTTCCTTAAGCATCTTGATCGTAAAGTCATACAGTTTTTTCATGGTGCGTTCTTTATTGAACAACTTAAGTTTTCCATCGGTCATTTTAATCATTGGTTTAACCCGTAAGGCCGTCCCAATCAACGCTTGTGCTTTTGATAATCTACCACCTTTTTGAAGATGAAAAAGGTTTTCTACTGTAAAGACCAATGTGGATTTTGCGGTCACAGAATTCATGCGTTCTACAATCGCATCAAATCCTTTTTTCTCATCAAACAACCGGCAAAGCTCAAGCATCATTAACTCATTCCCGTAAGACGCGAGTTGGGTATCAAACACATACACCTTCTTCGGTGCCTCAAGCATATTTTTTGCCAATACAGCACTTTGGTATGTGCCAGAGAGCCCTTCGGATAACGGTAAAACTAAGACCTTATCAAAGCCATCCGCAAATGCTTCGTTGTAGGCATCAAGAAATTCACTCGGTGAAGGTTGTGATGTGGTTAGGATAATTTTGTTGTCGAATTTGTCAAAGACAAAATCGTTGTCAATTTCTGTTTCTTTGTACGTTGTGTCACCTTCAAGTACATTTAAACTGACAATTTTAATCGGGTAGTTCTCAAGTATAGATTTTGGTAATACCATCGTTGAATCGGTTACAATTGCAATTTTTTCCATGCGATAAACTCCTTCTTTTTTATAAAATCGTTAATACGGATATAAAATGAAATGCTGATCCACTTAATACAAATAAATGCCAAATGAAGTGTGCATATTTGAAGCGATTAATATAAAACAATATTCCAGCAGTATAGGCAATACCGCCTAAAAATAACCACCGTGCTGTAGGGCCAGTCATTAGATGTGCAACATCACCATAGATGAAAATAATACTCCAGCCCATTAAGACGTACATAAACAAATGGAATGCTTGGTACCGTCGAATCCAAATCGATTTCAACACAATGCCTATCACCGCAATGGTCCATAAAAAGCCAAGCAATAACCAACCACTTACACCGGGTGCTAAAAGCACGATAAACGGTGTATAGGTCCCAGCGATTAATAAATAAATAGCACTATGGTCTAATCGACGAAACACGGCAATCGTCCGCTTCATAGAATCAGGAAATGCATGAAATAGCGTACTGGATAAATAGAGCGCCATCATGGAAACCGCAAATACCGCAACACCAAACCGTTCAACCCCTGCATTGGCATGCGTGGTTAATACAATTAATGCAGCGATGGATAAAGCAAAACCAACCCCGTGACTGATTGTATTGGCAATCAATTCTCCTAATGAAGTTCTTCGTGTCATTGTTCACACTCCTACTCTTACCTTATCATAAAAAATATTACTCTATCTGTCAAGGTAATTACAAATAAAAACACGCCATTTAAGACGTGTTAGTGTTCAAACAAATGCTTAATATTGGGTAAGTGTTTACGCCTAAACACGAGATCCTTTGTCTTGACAACGTCATCAATAAACGCATTAAGTTTTAATAGTTTCGGGTCTTTCCGTAAAATTGGATAATCTTTTAACATCGCCTGAAACACCGCGTACCATAAGCGGTAATCTTCTTTTTTTGCAAAATGTGGCACACTACGGTGTCTATGACGCCAAGGTTTTAACCCTGCAAAATGAATCCCCTTTAATGCATCAATACTTGGATAGCCATTAAAACTTGCGTACCGTAAATCCATATTATGCCACTGACCACTGAGTTTCCATGTAATGTATTGCATTTCAGGCCAAGGCCACTTTGCAATCATTGATGCGACGCTGGCATTCAATGTATCTTTCACAATTGATTGATAAAGTGTCATACTGGGTTCAAATAAATACAGTGCTGCATTCATACCCATATTGTCATGGTCATTTATCACACGATCGGTAATGGACTTTGGAATGGTCGTACCAAAGGGGATATCACGGTAAACCGCATGCCATTTCCATGTCTTATGTGTATAGACCGTTGGTGGAATAACATAATTTCCTGCATCATCATATTCCATACAATAGTGCTTTTTCTCATTAATAATCCCTGCGGGAGCAGGCAATGAAAATAGCGCATCATAATCTTCAAGCGGTAACACATCGGCATCCGCAACAAGAATCTTGTCATACCCTTTTCCCATATCCCCATCATGCCCTAAACGAAGGGCTTGAAAACGTGTGAATAGAAACGGCCGGTCTTGCCTTTCATGTCGCGCTTCATGCTTGACAAACCATTCGTCAATCCTGAATACATCGTCAAAAACTTCACGCAGTGTATCCATCCCTTGTTTTGAGACATCCTCAGTAATCATACAGAGTAAGTCTCTAGTAGTCTTTTGACGTTTAAGCGCATACGCAAAAACGAGTGCGCCAGGAATGAACGCATCGTTTCGCATCACAAAGGTGACATACGCTTCAGCTGCCATTATAGTGCATCATGAATCGCATTGACGACTTCTTCTTTTAACACCCGCGCATCGTGCAATGTCGCATCGGCTTTTTCACGATATTTTTTTGCGAGTTCAGGATCGCTTAACCCTGGAATATTGGTTTTGACATTGAGGAGCGCCCCTTCAATCGCCGCATAAAGCAAGAGTGCACTAACCCCAGCGTCAGAAACCGCATTTTTATTGCCATAACGTCTTACCAAATCAACCATCTTCAACGCCTCATACGCTAAGTCAGCCATCATTTCAGGCACTTCAATGGCAACCAACGTCGCTGATTCAATGGCTTTTTGGCGTTTTTTCTTATCAGCATCGGTTTCTTTAGGCATTTTGAATGCTTGCATTATGTCGTTAAATGCTTCGGTGTCTTTATCCACCAAATCAAGTAACTTCCTTTTATGCGATTGCAACGCTTCATGATTATCAATGAACGCATCTTGGGTCGCTTTATCAAGTTTTTGAAACTTCTTTTTAGGAATCGTTAAATGCCCGACCATTCGTAAAAGGCCAACCCCAATCGATGCCGCAACGGCGCTTGATGAACCACCACCGGGTGCCGGTTTTGCGGAATCCACTTCATTCACAAAATCGCGAATTGTCATATCTACTAATTTCACACTGCATCCTCCTCATGCGTATTGCGCATCACGCAAACGCCATTTTTATAAACTGCTTGAACATGATTAATACCATAATGGTATAAAACATACGGAAAATTTTCTGCATCAAACACCACAAAGTCAGCGTGTTTGCCAACCTCAAGACTGCCGATTGTGTCCGCCCTTCCAATCGCATAGGCAGGATTTATGGTTGCGGCGGTTAATATTTCTTCTGGTGTCATGCGTAAATAGAGTGCCGCAAGATTTAACACGAATAAAAAGTTCTCACTCGGCGCACTGCCAGGGTTATAATCCGTTGACACTGCAACGGCTAAATTTCTTTCAATCATCGTGCGCACTGGCGCAAAGTCACTCCGTAAGTTAAACGATGTCGACGGTAATACCGTTGCGACCGTATCGTAAGAAGCTAACGCATCAAGCCCGTCTTCATCAATGGCCATTAAGTGATCAGCACTTGCAGCCCCAAGCTTTGCAGCCATACGGACGCCCCCAAGTGGGACGACTTCATCGGCATGAATCTTAAGTTTAAACCCAAGTTTCTTCGCAGCAGTCAACATTGTCAGACTCTCACCGCGCGTAAAAGCGCCATCTTCACAAAATATATCGACATATTCCGCAAGGCCTTTTTGTTTCACTTCAGGTAGTATATCAATCATCTTTTGGATAAACCCTTCGCGGTTTGATTCATAATCTTTTGGCAAAGCATGGGCCCCTAAAAACGTTGACACAATATCAATTGGGTGGTCGCGATCTAACATTTTTTGCACATTCAGTTGTTTTATCTCTGTATCGCGTTCAAGCCCATAACCACTTTTCCCTTCGATGGTTGTGACACCGAAAGCAAGCATTCGGTTAAGACTTTTGAATGCCTGTTTATAAAGCGCATCAACACTCGCTTGTTTGGTTGCTTTGACTGTACTATGAATCCCACCACCTTGTTTTAAGATATCTAAATAAGGCACCCCTTTAAGTTTTAAATCAAACTCATGTTCACGGCTTCCACCGTGTACAACATGGGTATGGGAATCAATGAAGCCCGGTGTGACAAGTTTTCCACCCGCATCAATGATTTTAGTGTCAGACGATTGGTAGTTTTTCCCTTCGCCTTCCCCAATCTCAATGATGCGTCCTTCACGAATGGCAATGTATGCATTGTGCATCGTTAGAACGTTTTGCATTGCTTTGCCACGCACAAGCTTGCCAAGATCTTTTGGCGTCATTAATGTACCGATATTGACAATGAGCTGTTCGGCTTTCATGGGATATCAATGTTCGCTTCAATAATTTTAAGAACGTCAAAGTCTCTAAACAGTAAATGCGTTCTCGCGTATTTCGTCATCACTTCAAGCGGCGTTCCATCACTATAGGGTTTATTCTCAACTGCGAAGTAATACTTTAATGACCGTTCAACCGCGTCTTGTGGCACAAGCCCCACAATTTCTGAAGAAGGCACATTGACATGATACCGCGCTGCCTCCATTTTCACCGTCTCAATAATTCGGTAAATAGGATTTTGTTTGTAGTTTAAGATATTCATGGTGACTTGGACATGCCCACGTTCATCCAAATAAACCGGCCCAGCTTGGACATGTTTAAAACCACCGCTTGAACCACGAATCGCGCGGGCAATTTTTTTTGCGATGTCTAAATCATCGGTTTCTAAATCAATATTATAAGCAATTAACGGTAAGCGCGCACCAACCGCTGTCGCTCCTGCGGTTGGATGAATGGCAGGTTTACCAAAGTCTGGCGCCCACGTCTCTTCTTGAATCTTATCTTTCATGCCTTCAAACTCACCTTTTCGAATCGCAGGGAGTCGTTTGCGTTTCGGTGTTTGTGCGGCTTCTGCATAAAGAAATATTGGTATAGCGAGTTTCTCGGCAATCCTCTTGCCAAGCGAATTTGCAAGGCGAGCGCAATCTTCCATGGTTGCCTCGCGAATCGGAATAAACGGAATAACATCCACCGCACCCATCCGTGGATGTTCCCCAGATTGTTTGTTCATGTCAATTAAATCCCGTGCTTTTTCGACAAACTTCAAAAGTGGTTCAAGCATTGCCTCACCATCACCAAGTAACGTAACCACCGTACGATTATAATCTTTATCGGGTTCAACACCAACAAGCTTAAACCCCTCTTGATTTTTCAAAGGTTCCACAATCTTATCAACCGTTCCTTGGTCTTGACCTTCTGAAAAGTTCGGTACACATTGAATAATCTTCCCCATGTCATTTGCCTCCTTTGGAATGGTTATTTATGATCTGATCAATGAGCGTTTCATCCACTGCATGCGGCAGTGTTATATGGCCTTCATCGCTTGCATTATACGCACGTGACGTTTCAATGGCGGCTTCATTTTGCGCCCAAGCCCTCCTTGCAACACCGCCCATAACATCCCACATCATGGCGCGATCTAAAATAGCATCGACACGTTCGCTGCCATCAAGCACCATGCCATAACCACCGTTTACCGCTTTAGACGTACCAACACCACCACCGTTATGCAAAGCAACCAAACTCATGCCGCGTGCGGCGTTGCCAGCGTAAATGTGTGTCGCCATTTCGCTCATCACATTCGAGCCGTCTTTTATATTAGCGGTTTCTCGGAAAGGACTATCGGTTCCACCGCAGTCATGGTGATCTCGCCCCAACATAATCGGACCAACCTTGCCTTCGCGAACGAGTTGATTAAACGCCAAAGCGATGGCGCGTCTTCCTTCTGCATCTTGATAAAGAATGCGTGCTTTTGAACCAACAACGAGTTGGTTTTTCTTTGCGTCCTTTATCCATTCATAGTTATCACGATCTTGAAAGCGTCTACTCGGATCAATGACTTTCATCGCCGTTTGGTCGGTCAAATCTAAATCCGCTTGCTTACCACTTAAGCATACCCAACGAAACGGCCCATACCCATAATCAAACAAAACTGGCCCCATAATGTCTTCCACATAACTTGGCCAAATAAATCCATCAAGGTCATTTTCACCGTTTTTACATATCGCTTGAACACCCGCATCATACACTGCCTTCATGAAGCTATTACCATAATCAAAGAAGTAGGTGCCACGTTTTGTAAGTGCAAGAATGGTTTCGTAATGGGCAATTAATCCTTCATTAACCTTTAATTTAAAGGCTTCAGGGTCCTCTTTTAACAGCTTGGTCCTTGTCTCAAAGGTCATATTATTCGGGGTATAACCCCCTTCATACACATTGTGACAACTGGTTTGATCACTTAATAACTCAATGTGAATGTCATGCTCTACTCCATATTCAAGTAAATCAACCACGTTGCCATGATAGGCAATCGATGCCGGGGTTTTTGATTGTTTGCATTTTATGGCATAATCAAACGCTTCATCAATGCGCTCAAAGACCGTGTCAACCCAGCCCTGTGAAGCCCTTGTTTCAATTCTTGAAGCATCCACTTCAGCCACAAGCCCAACACCGCCTGCTATTTTAGTAGCCTTACCTTGCGCGCCACTCATACCACCTAAGCCGCTAGACACAAATAATACACCCGCTAAATCTTTTTCATTCGGAATGCCTAATTTAACGCGTCCAGCGTTGAGTAACGTCGAGTAAGTACCGTGGACAATGCCTTGCGGTCCGATATACATCCAACCACCCGCTGTCATTTGACCGTAGTTCGCAACCCCCATGGCCGCAGCACGGTGGAATGATTTCGGTGTATCAAATTGCCCTATCATTAATCCGTTCGTAAGCATGACACGCGGTGCCGATTCACTTGACTTAAATAACCCAAGCGGATGGCCTGACATGATTACCAACGTTTCATCATGTTTCATCACTTCCAAATACGCTTTTACCAAACGGTACTGCATCCAGTTTTGAAACACTTGACCACTTTCACCATACGTCACAAGCTCATAAGGATAAAGCGCGATATCAAAGTCTAAGTTATTGTCTATCATCACTTGAAACGCTTTACCTTCTAACGTATTGCCTTGATACACATCAACCGCTTTCGCCTTAAGGTTCCCCTCAGGTCTAAACCGGTACCCATAGATTCTTCCAGTTTGTTTAAGCTCATCATAAAACTCAGGCGCAAGCGTCTCATGCCACTTGAGAGGAATGTAGCGCAACGCATTTTTGAGCGCACGCTTCGTATCTGAAGCATTCAGTTTAAACCCTCTTGAAGGGGCTCTACGAATGCCTTCTTTAAATGCCGGTTTTTGTGGCAATGATTTAAAGATATGTTCAAGACCAATCGTACGTTTTAATGCCGTGTTTTGCTTAACCATGGTTCAATCTCCTTTGCGATGGTACCAGTTTTAACCAAACGATGCATGGTTTCGATGTATGGTTGCATAACTGTGTCTTCATGAATGAATGGTATGTGTTTTCGTACGGTGTTATAGACTGCTTGTGATGCTTTTGAAAGTGATCCTGAACCCCGAAAGTCTAACGCTTGCGAAGCACTCATCAACTCAAGGCCAACAACGGTTGTGGCGTGTTCAACGATGGTTAAGGCACGACGTGCAGAAATCGTCCCCATCGAAACATGATCTTCTTGATTCCCGCTTGAAGGAATCGAATCAACGCTTGCAGGATGCGCAAGGCCTTTATTTTCACTAACCAAAGACGCCGCCACATACTGAATAATCATAAAGCCTGAGTTTAACCCCTTCTTTTCGACAAGAAACGCCGGCAAACCACGGTTTAAGGCGGGGTTTACAAGTCTTTCAATACGCCGTTCTGTAATATTCGCAAGTTCACTCATCGCAATCGACAAATAATCCATCACCAACGCCACTGCTTGGCCATGAAAGTTCCCCGCCGATACTGCCTTGCCATCGTCCAACACAACCGGATTATCGGTTGCCGCGTTCATTTCACGTTCAACGCGTTCACGAACATAACGCAACGTTTCAAGCGTTGGCCCGTGCACTTGCGGCACGCACCGCAGTGCATAAGCATCTTGAGTATGGTCTTCGCCTTGATGGGTTGTGTTGCCACTATCAATCAATAAAAGCCGCATGGTTCGTGCCACTTCAATTTGACCCACTTGATTTCTTATTAAATGCACGCGTTCATCAAACACATCAGTAATTCCCTTTAACGCTTCAAACGTTAATGCGGAAGATGCATAAGATGCTTCAAATGCTTTTTCCGCATTAATAAGCGCGTGTGCCGCAACACTCGTCATCCCTTGCGTTCCGTTAATAAGTGCTAAGCCTTCTTTGGCTTGTAAACCATCAAGCGGTTTAATCCCCGCTTTCATCATTGCTTCTTTACCAGCCATCCGCTTACCACCAAAAAACGCTTCGCCTAAACCAATCAGTGGTAAAGCCATATGCGCCAATGGCACCAAATCACCAGAAGCCCCAAGCGATCCTTTTTCATACACAACAGGCACCACATTTTTGTTTAACATTGCAAGCATGGTATCGATGGTTACTTCTCGTACACCACTATGACCTGTTATAAGTGCATTGATGCGCAAAAGCATCATGCCACGCACAATGGTTTCATCAAACAAATCCCCGGTACCACACGCATGACTTTTTAACAAGTTCTCTTGTAAAGTTTCTAAGTCATCCGACATAATTCTGTGATCACTCAATTTACCAAATCCGGTGTTTACCCCGTAAACAACCGTCTTTTTTGCCAAGATGTCTTCGACGCGCTTGCGTGAATCGCGTACACGCTTGCGCGCACCCTCAGTAATACCAACAGGGTGAAACCCTTCGGTAATTTGTAAAAATTTCTCTAAGGTTAAATTCATTCCATTCAGTATTATCATACGTGTCCTCCGTCTTAAACATCATGCCTATGATATCATAAAGAGACAAAAAATGAAAGCGTTCTTCAATGCTCTAAACGCCAATATAGCGCGATTTATAGCGCTTTATAAATATTGTTGTGACATTGTGTCATATCGTGAAATGAGTTTGTTTGCTTTCATTGAACAAGGTAGGGTATAATTGAACCAAAAAGACATGACTTTGGAGGCATCATATGAAAGCAAACGAAAACAGTTTACGACCAAAAATCGGATATGGTATTGCCGACTTGTATGGTGGCGGCGCTTTTTTAATTATTAGTATCTTATTTATCTTCTTCATGACCGAAGTCGTTGGCATGCACCCCTTAGCCGCTGGATCCATTCCTTTCATTGGACGTGCGTGGGATGCGATAACCGATCCATTTATGGGCGCGCTGGTTGATCGTACTCGTTCACGATTTGGCGCGAAACGTTTCTATTTACTCATTGGAAGTTTTGTGGCTTCGTTCACATTTATGCTGGTATGGGTAAGTGTTGGAGGAGGGCCATTCGCACAATACATGTATTATTTGATTGCCTTCTTACTGTTTTCAACAGGGTTTACCATTGTCATGGTACCTTATAATAGCTTACTCCCAGACATGGTTAAAGACTACCATTTACGCGGACAATATACAGGAATCCGCATGGTATTTTCTGCAATTAGCGCAATTTTAGGTGGGTTATTCCCGGAAATGATTATTAGTCGCTATGATCAAGCAAGCACAGGGTATTTTGTGATGGGGGTGGTTTTCGGACTCATTTTCTTTGTGGCGTTGCTCACAACGTTTTTCAACACCTATGAATACCAAACGAAAGAAGAAAAAACGCTTGATCGGCCTTCTATTAAAGAAAACCTCTATGTGTTTAAAAACCGCGCTTTTAAGATGTATCTTGGTATCTTTTTGTTTGGACAAGGTTCGGTAGATTTCATTTTGGCGTTGATTTTATATTTCTTAACGTATGTCATCGTTCGCGAAGGACAATATACTGTTGTAATGGCTGGTGTACTCGCTTCACAACTTATCGCAATGTTTATATATCAAGCCATCTTAAAGAAAAAATCAAAGAAAGTTCCTATTTATATTGGCATCCCCATTCAAATGGTTGCGACTATAGCAGTCGTCTTTTTCGCGTATGAAGATGCGCCCATTTTACCCATCGTTATCATTTCATCGATGATCGGATTTGGCACCGCAGCGTCTACGGTGACACCGTTTGCCATTCTCGCTGATTTAGCTGATGTTGATGAACTCATTTCAACCCAACGCAGACCGGGCATGTATGCGGGGATGGCCACATTTTCCCGCAAAATCGCCAACGGCTTAGCCTTAGGACTTGTCGGTGTATTACTATGGGTGTTTGGTTTTGATAGTGACTTAGATTCGCAGGCTTCGCTCGCTATTTTTGGGATAACCTTTATGTTTGTCGTTTTACCGCTAATCTTTTTGTCGGCAACGCTTTATTTTACCAAACGCTACCCTATTAACGATGAAACCTTTGGCGTTATGAAAGAAGAAATTACGCGCCGTCGCAATGGCGAAGGCAAAACGACTAATCCAGATGTCATCGCCACATTAGAAGCGATTACTGGGTATGATTATAACGATTTATGGAGTGAAAAAAATGTCGATATTTAAGCCTTTCGACAACCCATTTTGGACGATCAAGCCTCATGTTACTACCGTTGAGATTGCACAAAGTAAGCCAAAGTTTAAAACAAAGCGTGGCATCACCCGCTTTAAAACACAAGTATTAAAGCGGGTGACATTAACCTGCATTTCGTGTGATGATACTTCCGCAACGTTTCAAAATGGGACCCTAAAACTTACCTTCACTGTCTCGCATTCAAACCCTTACCGCTTTGTGATTGATGCACCTCGTGACTACAATCAATTAACCTTACGTATTCCAAGTTCCAAAAACGAAGCGTTTTTTGGGACTGGGTCGCAGTTTTCCCGGGTTAATTTAAAAGGCAGTACGGTCCCCATTTGGGTTAGTGAACACCATTCCTTAAACAAGCTTCTTAAAAAGCGTCTTCGTAATGTGTTTATGCGAAAACGTAAAGCTTTAGAATGGATTGAGCCTGATCACGCCCATCATAGTTATCACGCACAACCCACCTTCATAAGCAGTAAAATATTTGGGTTTCACGCCGATATTAACGCGTACAGTCACTTTGCCTTTCATGACAATGAAACCGTGCTTACCTTTCACGCCATCCCTAAATCTTTAACATTATCTTTGGGCAAAACCTTTAAAACGGTTGTGTCTGACCTTTCAAAAACAATTGGGCACCCGAAACCGCTTCCTAAGTGGACGGCATCAGGCACCATTTTAGCGGTCCAAGGTGGAATAGAAAAAGCACATAAAAAATACAAAGCGGCGCGCGCATCACAAGCACGCATTGCGGCGTTATGGGCGCAAGACTGGTGTGGTCAAACGATAACGATGTTTGGCGATCAAGTAACCTGGGATTGGACACTTGATACCACGCGTTATGCATCCATAAAAAAAGACACCAAAAACGTGCGGTGGCTTGGATATATGAATCCTTACTTAAAGAAGGATGCCCCACTGTATCAAGAAGCGTTTCATAATGATTATTTAGTGAAAAGACAAAATGGTAAGCCATATCATGTGCTTTCCACAACCTTTAAAGCTGGTATCATCGATTTAACGAACCCAAAAGCGCGTAACTGGATCATCGATATCATCCGCAAAGAACTTATTCATAATCATTTTTCTGGTTGGATGGTAGATTTTGGGGAATACTTACCCGTTGACAGTGTTTTACATAGCGGAAACCCGCTCACCATGCATAACCGCTGGCCTAGTTTATGGGCAGAGGTGAACCGTGAGGCCATTGAGCGTTACGGCAAAGCTGAAAAACCGTTTATCTTTGTCCGATCAGCCTACACGGATACGCAAAAACATATCAATACGATGTGGACCGGCGATCAACACGTTGATTTTTCACACAATGATGGTTTATTTTCAGCGTTAAAAGCCCACCATGCCTCTGCATGTTCTGGCATTTTAACCAATCATAGCGACATTGGTGGATACACAACCCTCTTTCATATGAAGCGCACCCCAGAACTTTTTAAACGGTGGAGTGAGATGAATCTATTCACCCCACTCTTTAGAACCCATGAAGGGAATTTACCACGACGTAACACACAGTTTGATGACCCACGTGTTATCGAGCATTTCGCCTGGGCAACATCACTGTTTGCGGAACTTGCGCCCTACAATCTTCACACAAGAGAACGCGCATTAAAAACCGGTGTTCCTTTCAACCGCCCACTGTTTATCGATTTTGGGAATGACTATAACCACATTGAGGATCAATTCATGGCCGGCGATGATGTCATCGTCGCCCCCATTATCAATGCCAATCAATACACGCGTGAGGTCATCATTCCAAGTGAAGGTGAATGGATTAAACTGTTTGATAATAC
>PWME01000079.1 GCA_003559235.1 Mollicutes bacterium
AACCGAAAACGGCTGCCTCTGGAAATAAGACGGGGGCTATGGGGATGCTGCTTGCGTTTGTGACGGCGTTTGTTGATTTTGGTGTTGTAATAGATGTTGAGGCGGAAGCTGTTTTGTTTCAGTTTGATCAATGGATGATTCTTGCTGGGGCCGTTATCTTAGGGACTGTCGTTGGGTTGTTAAGCGCATTGCGCGTGAAAATGACAGGCATGCCACAACTCGTTGCGATTTTTAACGGGTTTGGTGGTGGCGCTTCTTTCTTAGTAGCCGGAATCTTTTATCAATTTTCACTTGCGACAAGCGGCCTTGATTTAGGGGTTAGTGAAACCACAGCGACCATTTTATCAGGTTTAATTGGGGCTGTGGCTTTGTCTGGTAGTTTTGTAGCATTTGGTAAACTGCAAGGGTTAAAAATAGTACCTGATCACCCCGTTGGATTCCGTGGCGATTTATGGCTTAAAGGCTTACTATTATTGGTTGCCATAGGGTTTGGGGTTATGATGTTTATTGAGCCGTCAGTCTTTAGTTATTGGTTAATTGTATTAACGGCGTTGATCTTAGGGGTGCTGCTTGTGATTGGTATTGGTGGCGCTGATATGCCGGTTGTCATTGCGCTTTTAAATGCGTATTCAGGCCTCGCCGCTGCCGCGACAGGATTTGTTTTAAACAACATTGTGTTAATTATTGCAGGGTCTATTGTTGGGGCGTCTGGATTAATTTTAACAACCTTAATGTGTAAAGCGATGAACCGTTCACTCACGAATGTTATCTTTGGTGGCTTTGGTGGAAAAGCCACGACAACAAGCGATGCCATTTATGAAGGGAAAATCACCCAAACGTCTGCCGATGAAGTGGCAATGATTTTAGAAACTGCACAACGTGTGGTAATTGTGCCTGGGTATGGTATGGCGGTTGCGCGTGCTGCTACCCCTGTCCGTTTATTAACCGAAGCCCTCGAAAAACAAGGGGTAGAAGTCGTGTTTGGTATTCACCCAGTGGCAGGAAGAATGCCAGGGCATATGAATGTGTTGCTTGCAGAAGAAAGTATTCCTTATGATAAATTGCTTGATTTAGACCAAGTCAATCCAACCTTTGCCAAGACGGATGTTGTTTTAATTATTGGTGCGAATGATGTCGTTAATCCTGAAGCGCGTAAGGCGGATTCAGCGATTGCAGGGATGCCAATTTTAGATGTCGATCAAGCGCGCACTGTTGTGGTCATTAAACGGTCGCTGTCACCAGGCTTTGCCGGGATTGCAAACCCGCTCTTTGCGCTTGATAATACGATGATGCTCTTTGGCGATGGCAAAGCGGCTGTTGAAGCAATTAATACAGCGTATAAAGAAAATATGTAATCCAAAAAAAGCGGATTTCCGCTTTTTTTGTATCTCACAAATAAAAAAACAGTTGGTATGTTATAATCAATTTGCTTTGAACATCAAACTAACTGGGAGGCACCATCATGAAAAAAACATCAATGAAACGTGAAATCACCTTGTTTGGAGGGATTTCAATACTGAGTGGTATTATGGTAGGGTCGGGAATTTTCTTTGTTGGATCTTATGTGCTTTTACGCACAGAATATAGTGTTGGTCTTGCCTTGCTTGCATGGCTTGTTGGGGGCGTCATTACCTTGCTTTATGGACTGATTTATGCAGAACTCGGAACGATGATGCCTGAAGCGGGTGGTTATTATGTTTATTTACGAAACGCGTACGGCAAAGCCGTCGCATTTATGAGTGGCTTTATGAACTTTATGCTTGCATCGAGTGGTTCAATTGCTGTGTTGGCATTAGCTTTTTCGCTAGTATTACATAATGTCTTCTTTGTGTTATTTGGGTTTGGGTTAAGTCAAATTGTTCAAATCATACTGGCGGCATTTATGATTATTGCGTTAAGCCTCTTTAATTTTTTTAATGTTAAATTATCAACGGGCTTGCTTAAAGCCTTGCTCGTGATTAAAGCAATTCCTATTTTGGTTGTGTTAACGAGTGGATTACTTTTAGGGACGCAATCAGTTCAGTTAGATTTTTCTTTGAATGGCGGTTCAATTTTCGGGTGGTTAAGCGTGCTTGCTTTTGCGGTAATTGCAACCTTTTGGGCGTATGAAGGCTGGACGAATTTAAACAACGTGGCCGGTGAAATCAAAAACCCTTCAAAAAACTTGCCATGGTCACTTATCATTAGTATTGGGTCGATTACAGTACTCTATGTTTTATATAACTTCTCATTACTTCGGGTGCTTTCTGTGGCTGAAATTCGTGACCTTATTGCCAATGAAGAAATTTACCTTGGCATTAATGCGGCCGCGATGATTATGGGAACAGCGGGCATGGTTGTGGTTATGTTAACCATGCTTATCTCAATTTTCGGGGCGCTTAATGCGGCCATTATGACATTCCCAAGGGTTTATTATGCGATGGCGAAAGATGGCGTCATGTTTAAACGTTTTGCATCGCTGCACCCTCGTCATAAAACGCCGCTTTATGCCATTATTGGTTCAGCGATTATGGCGATCATTTTACTGGTGTTTGGCCTGGATGATCTTATCAGTCTTGTGGCATTTGGTGGCCTTGTTTTTAATACCTTAATTTTTGTTAGTTTGTTTATTTATCGTCGCACGATGCCAGAAAAAACGCGCCCCTATAAAGTATGGGGCTACCCTGTTTTACCCGTTATAACGATTGTGATTACGCTTGGGTTACTGGTTGCGCTGTTCGTTGAAAGCATTGTGCCTTCTTTGATAGGAACAGCGGTTATTTTAGCATCATTGCCAATTTATTATGTTGTAAAACGTCTACAAGTTACGTGAATCACGCATAAAATTTAGCTTTCATTCGTCCAAAGGTAGCGGTATAATACGGTTATCAATGGGCGTTTTTTTTATTGTATGTGAGAGGTGCAAGTTATATGATTATCGGAATTGTTTTTGGGAGTATTGTCTTTGTTTTGATAGGGATTTATGTCGTGAAAACCGAACGCTTTAAACCTGTACTTTCTGAGGTTGGTGTGGAAACGACAAGTAATGTTGATGCAAACCATGCCATTGAATCTTTGCAAGCGATGGTGCAGTTCAAAACCATTTCTTATGCCGATAAGTCGCTTGAAGATGCGAAGGCTTTTTTGAATTTTAAAGCGTATTTATTGTCGCGCTATCCGACCATCGCTTCTCAAGCAACGGTTGAAAACGTCGGCGATACTGGTGTTTTATTTAAGGTAAAAGGAGACCGAAGTGACCAAGCGATTGTCTTAATGTCGCATTATGATGTCGTGCCTGAAAATGGTAAATGGGATTATGACCCATTTGGTGGTGAGATTGTTGAAGGAAGGTTATATGGTCGTGGTACGCTTGATACGAAAGTGACGCTTTGTGCCATTATGGAAGCGATGGAACAACGACTAAAGGATAAAAAG
>PWME01000204.1 GCA_003559235.1 Mollicutes bacterium
GTCCGCCGGGGCGCAGCACGCGGGCAATTTCACCGTAAACGGGCTTTTTCTCGGGCGCGAGGTTGATCACGCAGTTCGATATCACCACATCGACCGAGGCATCCTCGAGCGGCAATTCTTCAATCTCGCCCTTGACGAACTCCACGTTGTCAAATCCGGCGGATTCGGCGTTTCGCCTGGCCGCGTCCAGCATATCATCCGTCATATCGACGCCGATAACGTTTCCGGTTTCCCTGACCTTTTTCGCGGCCAGGAAACAGTCGATCCCGCCGCCGGACCCGAGGTCGAGCACGGTTTCTCCTTCTTTCATATCGGCATGTGTGATGGGGTTGCCCGAGCCCAGTCCCATGTCGGCGCCTGCGGGGAGGTCCCTGAGCTCAGCGAGCGAATAACCGAGTCGAGCCGAGCCGCTATCGACCGGGGCATCAGCAGGTTCGCAGCACGTGCCGCCCTCGCTGCAGCAGCTTTCCGATGGGGCGCCTCTTTTCCGTGCGATGGCGGCGTATCTGTCCAGCACGGCCTTTTTCATCTCTTCCTTTGACAGCGTCATTTCAAAACCTCCTTTGAGTTTAATTGTCCCTTTTCTTCCTGCACAGTTCTTCCGGGCTGATGGATTTTATTTCCTGTATTTCTTCCTTAACGCCCTGCGCTCCGTCCATCTGCGGGTACATTCCGCTCAGCAGTTTTAAAATCTTCCTGACCGGTTCGCCGGCTTCTTTTCCCGCCAGCTCATAGTAAACCCAGCGCTGCTGTTTGGTGCCTTTGACCAGCCCGGCATGTTCGAGCACATTCATATGCCGTGAAATCGTTGAAGGCGCCAGCCCCAGCAATTCAATAATCTGGCAGGCGCAGAGCCGTCCCTCTTCCAGAGCACACATCACTTTCAGACGGCTTGCGTCCGAGAGGGCTTTGAAAACAACTGCAATCTCATCCATATAAAACATCTCCTGTTCGCATCAAAACATGGTTTCGACAATTCGCCAAACAGCTAAATATTATTTTATAGTTATTCCGAGCATATGTCAAATAAAGGTGTCCATCTTGCGGCAGAATTCCCGGAAGTGTTAGAAATCGCACTGTTTCATACTTTGGGGCACTTGTCCGAGCCACCAAACACACACAAATTTATATAAAGAGGCCTAAAACGGAGCTTTCTTAACGTCAATTTATGGACATCTCAAGACCTTGATGGAAAACACCTTATCATTTTCGATATTCTGTAAGAAATTAGAAAAAGACCTCAATGTCATTATTATATCGGTCTTTCAAAATACAAAGACATAGGACAACTTTCAAAGAAAGCAAGAAAATTGAATAAAAAACCCCCGACCATGTCTCAAGGGAATAACCTGTGTAAAAAGCATGGCCGGGGGCTGTGTATTGCCTGATTTATGCTTCGGTCATTTTACAGTAACCATAACTACCACCTCGACATTGAAAACCTCATCTTAACGCCGGCGGCCGATGCGGCCGATGACCGGGATGCCGCTGAAATAAGGAATCTCTGAGATATTCTCCCGCTCCACGCTCCGCTCGAAGTGAACCCGGCCGGCCCCCCCGGCCTTTATACTGATACTGAGCACCGGTCAGGCACTGAATTAACGAAGGCCAAAAATTTTTATAAAAACAATCCTGTAAATACCCCAATCGCAATGCCGGCCGCAAATCTTCCCCAGGCGAACCGGGGCCCGGTCTCAACAGCGCCGAAGCCGCGGTAGTCGATCGTTTCTCCGACCTTGACCGGGAGGTCCATGTGGACCGCGTCGGTTCGGTAACAGCAGTAGACATTCACGTCCTTCGGAACAAAGCGGCTGCTGTTATTTGAATCGCACCCAATGCTGTGCTACGATCTGTTATGGAATAGATAGATATGGTTTCGACAGGAGGTTGACAATGGAATGGTTGAGAATGGCAAGGTGGTCTCCATACGTGGTCGGTGCGGGAATCGGACTGCTGTCCTGCATTGCATTTCTGCTTTCGAACAAACCGCTTGGATGTTCTACAGCGTTCGCGCGAACCAGCGGAATGCTTGAGAAGCTGTTTCGGGGCGACAGAGTTAAGGAGAAGGCCTATTATCAGAAATTTGAACCTGTAGTCGATTGGGAATGGATGCTTGTAGCAGGGCTGATAGTGGGCGCCTTCACCTCGGCGATTATTTCAAACGAGTTTCAGATTCTGCTGGTTCCCGACATCTGGGCGGAGGCGGCAGGAGATTCCGTGTTCCTTCGGTGGGGTGCGGGCCTTATTGGAGGAATAATTCTCGGCTTCGGTGCGCGCTGGGCCGGTGGTTGTACCAGTGGGCACGGGATAAGCGGAACGCTGCAACTGGCAGCGAGCAGTTGGATTGCGGCCTGCTGTTTCTTCATCGGCGGCATCGCCACCGCAATGCTGCTTTTCAGGGTTGTTCTTGCCGGATAGCGTAAGGCCCCACGGCTGCTTGAAGAATGAAATTAAACAAGGAGAAGGCAGATGTTAAGTAAACTGCACTCAAAAAAGATAATACAGCTGCTCATTGGATTCCTGATTGGAATCGGATTTGGCTTTTTACTTCAAAAGGGCGGGGTAACTCAATACGATGTTATCATGCAGCAGTTGCTCCTGGAGGATTTCACTGTCGTAAAGATCATGTTAACCGCTGTACTGGTGGGTATGATAGGTGTCCACCTTCTTCGGAGCCTCGGCTCCGCTCAGCTCCATCCGAAGTCCGGCTCCTTTGGTTCAAGTGTTATCGGCGGATTGATTTTTGGCGTCGGTTTTGGTTTGCTTGGATATTGTCCGGGCACGGGGGCGGGCGCTTTCGCACAGGGAGCGATCGACGCCCTCGTGGGAGGGATAGTTGGCATGCTCATAGGCGCCGGCTTGTTTGCAGCTCTTTACCCTAAACTGGAGTCCGGCGTATTGCATAAGGGCGATTTCGGCGCAAAGACCTTTCCAGAATTGCTCAGGGTCAACGCCTGGGTGGTTGTTGCGGCAGTCTCCGCAATGATAGTCGGACTGTTATTCTGGATAGAGAAAGCGGAGCTTTGAGTTTATTGGGACTGCCGGGAACGCGTGAAATGCAGGTTAGAGGTCCGTTGGTAAGTCCTCAGTGAACCACGTTATTTCGGGCGATTCTTCCACCGGAACAGGCCCGGTGGAAACGAACGGGGTTCACTGAATACATACGTTCATTGAATACTTACTACTGAATATTTGCGCCGCTTTTCCTTCAACTTGTTTTGGACGTGGTACGAACTTAGATTCATGGGTAAGCTTAACATACCATGTTGTTTCTGGCTTAAGAGTTATAAAAAAACCTTCCTGAAGTACGACATTTTGGCGGGCACCATAGTCGCAGTCATGCTGATACCGCAGAGCATGGCCTACGCCATGATTGCGGGGCTGCCGCCTGTTGTCGGGATTTA
>PWME01000042.1 GCA_003559235.1 Mollicutes bacterium
AACGCTTCAACAAACATTTCATCGCTTGTATTGCCGTGTTGGAAAACAATTTTATTGAAAATGTAGCGGAATTCATTCCATGAATAATTTTGTGGTGAGTAGCCGTTTTGTGTGTAAGCACCATTTCCAAAATTCGCACGGATTAATTGCACTTGATCGCGATGTTCTTGCATGGTTTCATTGCTTGAACGCGCGTAGTTACGGTTTGTGCCGTAAATCTCTTCAAAGAAATCACTTTGGATTAAGTACGCTTCTTTGTATAGTTCGGCAATACCGTAAGCCCCAGCACGTTTGACAAGATAGTCAAAGAAATCGTCGGTAGAAATGGTGAAATCATCGAATGATGCTACGGTTTCACTTGCACGGTCTTCTTCGAAACGTGCATCGCTTACATTGGGTCTTTCATTATATTCAAGAAGCAAATTACGGTCGTGAAGCACCAAACCACTATCGCGACGGAGTTCGATAATTTCACGCTCAATGCGATCGCCTGTCACAAGTGTTTCAAGGTACGCTTCACGAATGTCAGCTTGCTTAGCTTCGTCAAGGTCTTCGTATGGTGTTAGGTCACTTTCGTAAAGTTTATAATGCATGGAACGGTAGCGTCCATAACCTTGTTCAGACGTATATTGACGAGAGAGAACATTATAGGGAAGCAGTTCGTCGTCATCAACGGCTAAATTATTAAAGAAGAAGCTCGCACTTGATTGACGGGTTGGATGTTCGTTCATCCGTTTGAAATCAAAACGGAAGAAGTCATCATCAAAATCATTCAAATCAATATCAGGTACCAAGTCATAGTCATCTTCACCATATTCGATTGCACTAAATTCTGGTAAAGTATCACGGAATGGATAGAGATAACGATACATTTTTAAGTAATATTCAAGAACTTCTTGTTCGGTTAAGGCACGCGTATTTTCTTCGGTAAAGTCATCTTCTTCAAGGTCGAAAATGTTTTCTTCACCAGTATAAAGCAAGATGACAGGGCGTTCTTCTTCATCTTCTTCGTCGCCGTTGTCGTCCTCACCATTTTCTTCTTCACCATTATCGTTGGTATCGCCGTTTTCTTCTTCGCCATTGTCGTTTTCTTCTTCGCCGTTACCATTGTCTTCGTCACCGTTTTCCTCATCCTCATCCTCTTCGAAGGTTAATTCCCAAGGAATGAGGTTGAAGTTGCGCATGACGTTTTCATATTCTTCAAAACTGCTGAAAAGCAGTTGAATACCATAGGCTTCGCCTCGATAGTTTTCTTCATAGTACTCAATAGCTTCTTCTTCAAAGTCACGGTCGTCGTCGTCAGCAATGTCTTCTAAAATCTTATGCATCGTTAGACGGGTTCTTGCTAAATCGAGTTTGATAAAACGGTTTACTTCGTCTTCATCATCAGGGTCGAATCCTGAAATCGTTAACGCACGTCGGAAATCCGTTTCGATTTGTTCGCGTTCAGAATCGGTTAATTCATCGATGATTAATTCAGAGGTGGTTCCGTATTTTACACGGGTTAACCAGGTGTCGATCATGGCATCATCGATATCATTTTCGATGATGTCTGCAAGCAACAGTTCATCTGCATAATCAAGCAAATGGTCAAGCCCAGATTTTACATTGGGGTCTAACAGCGGACCATTATTTTTCATGTAGGTATAAAATTCCCCTTTAGTTATGGTGATGCCACCCAATGTTATGAAAGGCTCATCAGGGTTAGAAACGTTTGGGGCAGGCCGTTCACGGGTAATTAAAGTGCAGCCGATAGAAAGCAAAATCACCACAATAAAAATGGATGCTACGATGGTGATTTTTTTAATGATAATCGTGTTCATGAGATCACTCCTTATTATTATACGCATTATATATATTATCACTAATCATTTTATAAAACAACACCGGATTTCATGACAAGATAAATTGCGCTTAAGCGCCTTAAGATGCATAGAGCATGCACCATTGCAAAGTCAATACTTTTGTGTATAATAAGTGTGGTTGGAGTGATTTTATGAAAGTATGTGTTCTTGCGAGTGGATCAAAAGGGAATGCCACACTTATTCAAAGTGGTGAAACACTTTTATTAATTGACGCCGGCATATCCTTCCGTCGCCTAAAAGGGCTTATGGAAGCGAACGGGTTTGACCCGGCACGGCTTGATGCCGTGTTTTTATCGCATGAGCATAGCGATCACACAAAAGGTCTTGAAACCCTATCAAAACGTGTTTTATTAAAACTTTATACGCCACTGAAAACCTACCAACATATTACTGAGAAAACAACCATGGACATTACACGGTTCATGCATTACCCTGTGGAACCGGATGTTCCAATCTCATTGAATGATTTAACTGTAATGCCTATTGCACTGTCTCACGATTCGAATGATTCGGTCGGTTTTGTTATTCAAGGCGAATCAAAAACCATCGTCCATGTGACTGATGTTGGGTTTTTGCCTGAAACCGACTATCCTAAGTTACATAATGCGGATTTGTATGTCTTTGAATCCAATTATGATGTCTCACTCCTTTTTTCTTCAGACCGACCGTATTACTTGAAGCGTCGCATTGATTCAGTTCGTGGGCATTTATCGAATACCGATTCGGCGTACCATATGACCCATTTAATAGGCGATAAAACCAAAACCATTATATTGGCACATCCATCGCTTGAATGTAACAGTGAACACCATGTTTTAAAAACTTACCGTGAGATTTTCGATGGCTATGGCCTATCATTAGACCGTTATCACGTCATCGTAGCCAAACAACATGAACCGACCGAAGTGGTCGAATTATGAAAGGAAGATGATTATGGATCATGAAACACATATTCGCACAGTGTGTGCTGAACAGTTCGAGGTTAACCCTAAAGATGTATCCCTTGTAAAACGGTTAATGGGTGGGATGAGCAATTATACATATGTCGTTGATGTTAAGGGAAAATACTACACATTTAGAATTCCTGGAAAAAAGGCTGAAAGATTTGTGGACCGTGAAGTGGAAGCGTATCACATTAATCGCATTCGAGAACTGAACATTAATAACAATACCGTTTATCTCGACACAAAAAGTGGCATAAAGATTGCTGAGTATATCGAAGGGGTTCCTTTACACGAAAAAGACCCCCTTAAATATTTAGACCAAGCGACCCAAATCTTAAAGCGCGTGCATAATTCTGGCATAAAATCTCCGCATGACTATGCCCCGTTTGAACGCCTTAACACGTATGAAGGCTATTTGCATGCGTATGATCATACCCATGGGTCAAGGTATCAAGAACTAAAGTCACGACTGCTAAAATATCGTCCCTTTTTGGACAGTTTTGAACGTGTTATGACACATGGCGATGCCCAAATTAGTAATTTTATCGCCCAAGATGATGATTTAAAACTTACTGACTGGGAATTTAGTGGGATGAATGACCCCTTTTATGATCTCGCTTGCTTTGGCAATGTGAACTTTGACCATGCCTTAGCATTATTGCCTGTATACTTAGAGGGTGATGTCGATGATGTATCATGGAATCGACTCCATCTATGGCGGACATTTCAATGTTTACAATGGCATAATGTGGCTTGGTACAAACACTATATTGGTTTATCGAAAGATTTATCGGTTGATTTTGAAAAAGTTGCAAATATGTATTTAGATAAAGCAACGCATATGCTTAATCAGGTGAAATAATGTTAAATAATTGAAGAAAGCGCCATGAAAGTGCTTTCTTCTTTTTTTATCTTCTTGTGCTGTTGTCTAAAAAGGTTGTGTGTTGTATAATGAATTTGTATGACAAGAAATCATGAATTTTTTATGGAGGTATTAGGCTATGGCCAAGAAAAAAGTCTTTCAGTCGATGGATGGAAACCAAGCAGCGGCTCACGCATCGTATGCGTTTACTGAAGTTGCCGGTATTTATCCCATCACCCCATCATCACCGATGGCTGAGCTGACAGATTTATGGGCGTCACAAGGTAAGAAAAACTTATTTGGTATGCCTGTAAAAGTTATTCAAATGCAATCGGAGGCCGGTGCAGCCGGCACCGTACATGGTTCTTTACAAGCGGGTGCACTTACGACGACGTACACCGCAAGTCAAGGATTATTGTTAAAAATGCCGAACATGTATAAAATTGCTGGTGAATTATTGCCAGGGGTTATTCATGTATCAGCACGCAGTGTTGCTGTACAAGCGCTATCGATTTTTGGCGATCATCAAGATGTTATGGCAACCCGTCAAACCGGTTTTGCCATGCTTGCATCCGGATCAGTCCAACAAACGATGGATCTTGCTGGTATCGCGCATTTAGCTGCTATTAAAACGAGCGTTCCGGTTTTACATTTCTTTGATGGGTTCCGCACCTCAAATGAAACCAACAAAGTTGAAGTACTAGACTATGAGGTATTCGATCGTTTGTTAGACCGTGATGCGGTTAAGCGATTCCGCGGACGTGCTTTAAATAGTTCAAATCCTGTGACACGCGGTTCAGCGCAAAACGATGATGTGTATATGCAAGCGCGTGAATTACAAGAGAAATTTTATAAAGATGTACCCGATGTCGTCAATGAATACATGCAAGCCATTAGTGAAGAGACTGGACGCGATTATGCACCGTTTGTTTACTATGGCGATAAAGAAGCAACTGATGTCATTATCGCGATGGGGTCAGTGACAGAAACCGCGCGTGAAACCATCGATTATTTACGTGAAAAAGAAGGCCGTAAAGTTGGTTTACTGACCGTGCATTTATATCGTCCGTTTAGTGCCAAATACTTCTTGAGTGCCATGCCTTCAACGGTTAAGCGTATTGCAGTACTTGACCGCACAAAAGAAAACGGTTCAATTGGTGAACCGCTCTACCTTGATGTGAAGAGTGTATATTACGGTCAAGACAATGCGCCTTTGATTATTGGTGGACGTTATGGTCTTTCGAGTAAAGATACAACCCCAGCGCAAATCGTTGCGGTTTATGATAACTTAAATGGTGAACAGAAAAATTCATTTACCATTGGTATTGTGGATGATGTCAATCATACATCGTTGCCAGTCCCACAAGAAATCGACACCATTGATAAAACAACCACTGAGTTACTCTTCTTTGGATTCGGTAGTGATGGTACGGTAGGGGCTTCGAAAAATACGATTAAAATTATCGGTGAAAACACTGACCTTTACGGACAAGCGTACTCGAGTTATGACTCGAAGAAGTCCGGCGGGGTTACCCGTATGCACTTGCGTTTCAGTGAAAAGCCGATTCGCTCTACATACTTAGTAAGTCACCCACACTTTGTAAGTTGTTCAAGGGATTCATACTTAAAAATTTATGACATGATTGAAGGACTTCGTGAAGGTGGAACGTTCTTATTGAATACCATTACGAAACCTGAAGATGTTGAAAAACTATTACCAAACAAAGTAAAACGTCAGTTGGCTGAAAAGAACGCGAAGCTTTATGTCATTAATGCCTTTAAGCTTGCCGAAGAAGTCGGGCTTGGTGAAATGATTAACACCATTATGCAATCGGCGTTCTTCTCATTAAACGAACAAATCATGCCTTACGACAGAGCCAAAGAATTGATGAAAGATTACGCAACCAAAGCGTATGGTCGTAAAGGGAAAGATATTGTTGAACGCAACCATGCAGCGATTGATAAAGGTGAAGAAGGCCTCATCGAAGTACCAGTTAAAGCGGAATGGAAAAAACTCGAAGACGAAAAGGCACCGGACAATTCAGAGAAACCTACTTACGTTCGTGAAATTGCTGAACCGGTCAATGCCATCAAAGGGTATGATTTACCAGTATCCGCATTTGAAGACTACTATGACGGTACAATGGTTCAAGGCTCCACGGCCTATGAGAAACGCGGGATTGCGAATTACACCCCACAATGGATTAAGGAAAATTGTATCCAGTGTAACCAATGCGCCTTTGCGTGTCCACACGCGGTTATTCGTCCGTTCCTCTTAACCGACGCTGAATTTGCCGGCGCACCTAAAGAATTAGAAACGTTAGACGCCCGTGGTAAAGGACTTGACGGTCTAAAATATAAGATTCAAATTTCGACACTCGATTGTACTGGGTGCGGAGTTTGTGTTCAAGTATGCCCAGCGAAAGATAAAGCCCTTGCGATGAGCCCAATCGGTGATGAAATCGAAAAAGGTGAAGTTCAAAACGCTGAATACTTATTTAACAAAGTCTCTTACAAAGATAATCTCGTGCAAAAAACCAATGCGAAAAACTCACAGTTTGCCAAACCGCTCTTTGAATTTAGCGGAGCGTGTGCCGGTTGTGGTGAAACGCCTTACGTCAAACTCGTTACCCAACTGTTTGGTGAACGCATGACCATTGCGAACGCAACTGGATGTTCATCAATTTACGGTGGTTCATTCCCAGCAACACCTTACACAAAAAATGAAGACGGACGCGGTCCGGCATGGGCGAACAGCTTGTTTGAAGACAACGCAGAATTCGGCTTCGGTATGCGTCATGCGCAACAAACCATGCGCGATCGTCTCCAAAATGTTGTGGTTGAAAACAAAGACCAACTTCCTGAAAAAGCACAATCACTCTTTGAAACGTGGTTAGAAAACCGCGAAGATGGAGATAAAACGCTTGAAGTTGCGAAAGCACTTAAACCGATTATCGAATCAATTGATGGTGAACTTGGTGATACACTTCGTGAACTATCACAATACATTGTCAAGCAATCGAACTGGATTATTGGTGGAGACGGATGGGCGTATGACATCGGCTTCGGTGGCTTAGACCATGTTATTGCGAACACCGAAGACGTCAACATTCTCATTTTAGATACCGAAGTTTACTCTAATACTGGTGGTCAATCATCTAAAGCCGCAGCGACTGGATCGATTGCAGCCTTTACCGCAGCTGGTAAAGACGGTAAGAAAAAAGACCTTGCGGCCATGGCGATGAGTTACGGACATGTCTATGTTGCACAAGTATCCCACGGTGCATCACAACAACAAGTAACGCGAGCCATCCGTGAAGCAGAAGCGCATGATGGTCCAAGTATCGTTGTCGCATACAGCCCATGTATCGCCCATAAGATTAAAGGCGGTATGACTGAATCGAACAACCAAGCAAAACTTGCGACCGAAAGTGGTTATTGGCCAACGTTCCGCTTCGACCCAAGTCTAGAAGCGAAGGGACAAAATCCATTCAAGATTGATTCTAAAGCACCTGATTGGGATAAATACAAAGAATTCTTAATGAATGAGGCCCGCTATGCACAGCTTTATGATATTAACCCAGATAAAGCGGAAGCATTACTCAAGGAAAATCTTGAAATGGCAAAACGTCGTTACCGTATGTATAAACGGTACGAAGCGATGGATTATAGTTTAGAACAATAACTTACTTAGGCGCTCTAAATGGGGCGCCTTTTTCTTTGGGAGCAGGCCTTAAGTACTTGATTTTTTTCATGTAAGCGTTTATAATTATACGATAAAGGAAAAAAGGTGATGCGCAATGCTTCCGATGGACCAAGCGGTAAACATACAATATATACTACAAAGCATCGGCTTAACAGTGCTCTTTGTTGGATTAATCGGGTATGAACGGCAACGGCGTAATAAAATTGCCGGCCTCACGACCCATCTTTTGGTTGCGCTTGGTGCGGCTGGATTAACCATGGTCCAACAGCAAATGGTATACGATGCCATCGTTTTTGTGAAAGAAAGCGATGTTTTTGGTCCTGGTGATATTGTCATTCAACGCCAACGGATTGTTGCCCAAATCGTCTCAGGGATTGGTTTCTTAGGAACGGGTGCCATCATTAAAACCAATGGCTACATTAGCGGGTTAACAACCGCATCTACGCTATGGATTAGTGCCATCATTGGCATCATATTCGGGTATGGGATGTATTGGATTGGTATCACCTTATCTTTATCAGTGCTCTTTGTCTTAACCATCATTAAAAATTTCTTCCGTCACATGGTTGAAGATCCGAATCATTAAACCATAAAGCGCTGCGGCGCTTTTTTCTTGGAAAAATACTCATATCATTGGTAAAATAACACACTTTCCGATACAATATTTATGGACTTAAGGAGGTCATCATATGGCAGTTTTAAAAATAAAAAATTTACGCGCCAAAGCTGGCGACAATGAAATATTACGCGGGGTTACTTTAACCGTTAAAAGTGGTGAAACCCACGCAATTATGGGCCCCAATGGGACGGGGAAAAGCACTTTAGCAAGTGTGGTAATGGGACATCCTCGTTATGAAGTTATTGATGGCTCAATTACATTAGATGGTGAAGATGTCTTAGCGATGAGTACCGATGAACGGGCTCGTGCAGGACTATTTTTAGCCATGCAAGCCCCCGCAGAAGTGCCGGGAGTTACGAACAGTGATTTCATAAAAACCGCAATGAATGCGCGTCTTGAAGAAGGTGAAAACCTATCGCTTTTCAAATTCATCCGTGCGTATGATAAAGCCGTCGCAGAATTAAAAATGAGTGAAGATTTACCCCATCGGTATTTAAACGAAGGGTTTAGCGGCGGAGAGAAAAAACGCAATGAGATTTTACAAATGAAAATGCTGAAACCACGCATTGCTATTTTAGATGAAATTGATTCAGGGCTTGATGTTGATGCACTTAAAACTGTTGGTGAAAATGTGACCGCAATGAAAAGCGATAATCTCGGGTTGCTTTTGATTACCCATTATCAGCGTTTACTTGATTATATTAGTGCCGATACAGTGCATGTCATGATGCAAGGTAAGATTGTAAAAAGTGGCGATACCGATTTAATGAAACGCATTGACACAGAAGGGTATGATTGGATTAAAGAAGAACTTGGCATCGATGATGAACGTGTCGTTACTGAGAAGGATGAACGCATTATTTTGGGTGAATGTGCAACGAAAGAGGCATTAGAGGAAAAATGAACCCAACGACTTTAACGCGTTCAACGTTACTTGAAAGTTATCGCCATCGCATCTACTTTAAAGATGGACAATTGATAGAAAGTGCTTTGCCTGAGGGGGTAAAGATTAATCCGATAGACCTTGGATTAGCCCGCACACTGGTTGCGGATTTTCCCCGTGAAAAAGCGCTGCTCACACTCAATTATGAGGCTAAACCCAAAGCCTATTCCATTGAGATTACTAAATTGCTTGATGCAAAAACCCCAGTACTTGTGCTCATCGAATCTAAGAAAGATGAAGATGCAATATTTTTGCATTATAACGTAAAAACAAACAGTTCAATCAAACTTGTTGAAGCGCATCTTGCCAATGATAGAGGGGCATTAAATATGGTTAGTATTGCCCATTTATCCCCACACAGTACTATGGATTATGTAAGCATTAGCACCTCAGATGAATCCAATGTGCTCGCCAATGTAGCATTAGCACGCGTCGATGCGTTCGCAAAACTAACGCACGTTGCCGCAAACTTTACAAAAAGTGCAACCACAAAACACGTTGACATTGCCCTCGTTGGTGAACAGGCTCACGCCTCGACAACAACCGTTGCCTTTAGTCATCATGACCAAGAAACACTATTCAAAACCAATGTAGAACACTTTGCGCCGCGGAGCGAAGGCTATATAGAGCATTATGGTGTTGCGAGTGGCAACGCAACGATGATTTTTGAAGGCATTGGAAAAATTCATAAAAACATGGCCAAAAGCATCGCCAAACAAAGTAACCGTGGCATCGTCATTGGTGCGCATGCTAGATTGGATGCAAACCCATTGCTTTTGATTGACGAACATGATGTTGAGGCAGGTCACGGGGCGGCGATTGGTCAAATCGATGAAGATCAGTTATATTATTTAATGAGTCGTGGTTTGCGTCGTCGCGACGCAGAAACTTTAATCATTAAAGGCTATTTAGCACCACTGAAAAAAGCGGTGAAAGAAGAAAAAATTCACGAATTATTTGATCAGTTATTAGCAGAAAAAACAAGATAGGTGATGGCATGGATGCACATGCACTAAAAAACGATTTTACGGTATTACGCAATCAAACGTTAACGTATCTTGATACCGCGGCATCTAGTTTAAAACCCGATGTTGTCTTAGAAGCCATGAATGCGTATTACCATAATAATCCTGTAAACGTCCACCGTGGGGTTTACGAGATGAGTCATGTCGCAACCAAACATTATGAACAAGCGCGCCGTGACATTGCGAACTTCATCAATGCCGATTTTGAAGAAGTCGTCTTTACGCGTGGCGCATCGAGTGCATTGAATCTTGTTGCCTTAACGTGGGGTGAACAAAACCTTCAAGCAGGTGATGAGATTGTTACAAGTATGCTTGAACACCATTCGCACTTACTCCCGTGGCAACAACTCGCCAAACGCAAAAAGGCATCGCTCGTTTATGTGCCGTTAAATGCGGAAGGACGCATTACAGAAGCCGCGCTTAAAAAAGTTATTACCAAGCGTACGAAAATATTAACGTTAACCTATGTATCCAATACCTTAGGGTATAAAACCCCGCTTGAACCGATTATTAAAATCGCCAAAGCACATGGCATTAAAACAAGCATTGATGCAGCACAAGCTGTGCCGCATACGCCGGTTGATGTGAAAAAACTTGATTGTGATTTTTTGGCTTTTTCAGGCCATAAAATGTGTGGGCCAAGTGGCATTGGGGTTTTATATGCAAAACGTGAACTTCTCGACAAATTAGATCCGTTAGAATACGGTGGCGATATGAATGACCGAGTGGGATTATATGATGTTGAGGTAAAACGGCCCCCTTATAAGTTTGAAACAGGCACCCCTCCGATTGCAGAAGCGATTGGGCTCGCTAGAGCGGTACAGTATTTATCAAAAATTGGATTAGAAAAAATCGCCAACCATGAACACCACCTCGCGACGTTAGCGATTGCGGGATTACAATCGATTGAAGGCGTAACCATCTACAACCCAACGACCGATACAGGCATTGTCAATTTCAATTTTGATGGTGTGCACCCACACGATGCCGTAACGGTGTTTGATGAAGCCAGTGTAGCGCTTCGCGCCGGGCATCATTGTGCACAACTTGTCTTAAAGTTTCTTGAAGTTTCTGCGACACTGCGCGCTTCATTTTACTTATACAATACAGAAGAAGACGTTCAACACTTTATAAAAACTGTTGCATCCGCAAGACGTTTCTTTACCAAAGTCGGATTTTAGGAGGACTAAGTGATGCAAAAAATGGAACACTTATACAGGCAAATTATTATGGATCATTATAAAAACCCGCGTCACAAAGGTCTAAAAGACGATTCTAGTTTTGTGACGCATCGCCATAAAAACCCTAGTTGCGGGGATGATATTACCATTCAAAGCCGCGTTGAAAACGGCATCGTTAAAGAAATACGTCATGATGGAACAGGCTGCTCTATTTGCTGTTCAAGCGCAAGTGTTGTGGCGGATTTACTAACCAATAAAACGGTTGATGAAGCGCGTTCCTTAATTCATAACTACATCAAAATGATTGCGGATCAACCGTTTGAACAAGAAGATGCGCTTGAAGATGCGCTTGCTTATGAAGGCGTCAAACAATTTCCAGCACGCATCAAATGCGCAACCATCGCATGGAAAGCATTAGAAGCAACGCTGGATGAAGAAGAAGGTGAGACCGTTGAGTGAAACAACCAAAAAAGCCGTTGAACAAATCATCGGTGATTATAAATATGGATTCAAAACAGAAACCAAGTCAGTCATGGATACTGGTAAAGGATTGACAGAAAAAATCGTGAAAGAAATATCTGACATCAAAGAAGAGCCTGAATGGATGCAAACATTCCGCTTAACATCGCATGAAACGTTTTTAACCAAGCCCAACCCAACTTGGGGCCCCGATTTATCAGGTGTCGATTTTGAGAACATTACCTATTACATTAAACCCTCAGATCGCAGTGAACACTCGTGGGATGATGTGCCTGAAGCCATCAAAAACACGTTTGATAAGCTCGGGATTCCTGAGGCTGAACAAAAGTTTTTAGCAGGGGTCGGCGCACAGTTTGAAAGTGAAGTCGTGTATCATTCGACCATAAAAGAACTAGAAGATCAAGGCGTTATCTTTACCGATACCGATACAGCGCTAAGAGAATATCCCGAACTATTCAAGGAATATTTCAATAAAGCGGTTCCTTATACTGACAATAAGTACGCCGCGTTGAATAGTGCAGTTTGGAGTGGTGGGTCATTTATATATGTGCCCAAAGGCGTAAAAATAGAAAAACCACTGCAATCATATTTTCGTATTAATGCCGAACAAATGGGGCAGTTTGAACGCACGTTAATTATTGTTGACGAAGGGGCAACCTTGCATTATGTTGAAGGGTGTACAGCGCCGCTTTATACAACGCATAGTTTGCATGCCGCCGTCGTAGAAATATTTGTAAAAAAAGGTGGGCATTGCCGTTATACAACGATTCAAAACTGGGCGAATAATATCGTTAACTTAGTAACCAAACGGGCGATTGTAGAAGAAGATGCCCACATGGAATGGATTGATGGCAATATTGGTAGTGGCATCAACATGAAATATCCATCCTGTATTTTAAAAGGTGACCGCGCCAAAGGCACAACCATATCCATTGCGTTTGCGGGGGAAGGCATGCATCAAGATACCGGTGCGAAAATGATTCATTTAGGCAAAAATACGACGAGTTCGATTGTTTCAAAATCCATGAGTGCAAAAGGCGGTAAAGTCAATTATCGTGGCGTGGTTCATCACACGAAAAATGCGACTGGTGCGAAAAGCAATGTTGAATGTGACACGATTATTTTAGATGATAAAAGTACCTCAGATACATTGCCTTACAACATTGTTAAAAACAATCATGCTACCGTTCAACATGAAGCAAGTGTATCAAAAGTGAGTGAAGAACAACTTTTTTACTTAATGAGTCGTGGATTGAGTGAAGAAGAAGCGGTTGAAATGATTATCATGGGATTCATTGAACCGTTTGCCAAAGAGTTGCCGATGGAATATGCGGTTGAACTCAATCAACTCATTAAGCTTGAAATGGAAGGATCCATTGGATAAAAGGCACTTTGTGCCTTTTTCTTTTGGTTTAGGGGCGTGCTATAATACGTTTGAGGGAGTGTGATACGGTGTTTGATACGTTAACGGTCTGTTTAGACATGCATGGGTGTAATAATCGCTGCAAACATTGTTTTTTACCACACCAAGTGAATCCATCAAGACCTTTGCGTG
>PWME01000259.1 GCA_003559235.1 Mollicutes bacterium
CTTCACGGTTTTCTTTTTCACCGCGCATCTTTAAACGCGTTTCATGAAATTGCTTGATCTCTTCATCAAACGCCAAATTGCCAAAGGATAAAATCCGAATTGCGCCTTCATCATCGCGCGCGGGTAACACCTTCCCTTGATTCATTTCACTCGGCGCAAACGGCACATCAATAAGCCCGCGCGCAAAGCCTTTAATAATTCCTTGCGCAAAATCGCCTTTTCCTGCGTTCAGCAACGCATAAATCAACGCGTGCACTTCTTTTTGAATCATTTCCTTTTCAAGCTTTAAGGCTTTTGCGTTAGGAAAGGCTTGATCTTTTAAAAGCCTAACGACCATTTTAGAAGCACGTAAGCCTTCTGCATTCGCTTCTTTGGTTGGAATCCCTTGTGATTCATGCGGTGACTTTGTAATCATTTTGGTTGCTTTGCCAAGCGCTGCGACCGTTGAGGCAAGCCCAATTAACCCAAGCGATTTCGCTTCATCCGCAGGAAAACCACCCATCCATTGATGTAAGACTGTCGTCACCGTAATGTCTTTATAACCAAACAACTTCAAATAATAATTGGTTAAGCTGTCTAAGGTTTGTAAGGCCGCGATATCTTGAACCATATTCCCGCCTTGACCATAGCCTACGGTAATATTTTTAACCCCTTGTTCAGCCGCTAAAATCGCTTCAATGATTCCAATGGCATGCGAAATGGACGGGGGTACTAGCGTTCCCGTTAACGGTCCGAAAGGTTCACGGTTGATTTCTACGCCATGATCAGCGTAATACCCAACCAAGCGATCACAATATTGCCAATAGCGAATCGTATCTTCTAAGCTGATATTTTTGGCATATGGAATATTATATGAAATCGCACCACCTTCATTTGACGTCCATCCTGCCGCATGGGTAATCTCTGCAAGCAACCGTGCATCAGGGGTGCCATGACGCGTTTGAATCGGAACGTTTAACGCATCCGCAATCTTTTTACACCCTTCAACCCCATGATTGACAGCGGGAAAGCCATTTAACATACTGCGCTTTTGACGCTGTGATTCTTTAATGCCATCTTCTGCGTTTTGGTAGCGGTTTTGGCGTGTGTAAGAATCGATCGTACACGGCAATAAATCCGCTTCCCCTTCTTTTTCCAAAAAAGAAAGCAGTTCAATGTTTTCATCAATGAGTGCAACCCCTGCACGCGGTTGCACAAGCGTTACCCCTTCTGCCTTCGCTTTTTTTAAAACAGCCGCAAAGTTTTTGTGTTTAGGAACATTTTTTAATGTCTGAACAGCGGTATCTAAATCGAGTAATGGGGAACCACACGTTTTCCATTGTTTTAATACTTCATCACGTTTTTCTAAAAATGTTTTCAAGGGGATTTTTTTATTTTTGATCATCATCAGTCTCCTACTCTAAATACTCCTTCATCAGTTTTAAGGCTAATTTAGGATGTTTTTGACCGAGTAAGCCCATTGCCGATAAAATGTATTTTCGGTCGATTAAAAACGTTGGTTTTGTCGGTCTTAGTTCAAGTTTCTTATTACTTTTTTGGTTCACTTCTTTTAAAATCTCTTTGGCATCATCGGTGTTGATCAATACCCCACCCGTGCCAATCACATATTTAACATCCGTCAAGTCTTTCCCAGTTTGATAATACATATTGCCAAGCGGTGTATAGACAACTTCAACATGCCCTACATGACGACTCATTGAGTAATCACAACAAATCCGCGCCAACGCCTTATCAAACTCGCGTTCTTGATCACTATCGGGTAAATAATCCACTTCATCATGCCGCTTTTGCGCTGCCGCTTTATAATCATTTTCTTCTTCGTATGTATAATATTGCTTAAACTCATAAGGCGACACCAAACTAACGAGCGCATTCGCGCTATAACGCATCCCTAAATCGCCTTCAACCGTACGTTTGGCAAACGGTTCTTGTAAGCCTTTAAAGATGACTTCAGTACGCTTAGGAAACCCTTCTCCAATCGTATGGACATCGGTCGTTGCCCCGCCAATATCAATGACCATGAGTTCGCCAAAGCCACTTTCATCTTCATGGCCTTTGGCGAGCAACTCAGCAGCAACGAGCACCGCTTCAGGGGTTGGCATAATAATTTCACCGGTTTTTTCTTCAGCCTTTTTTATGCCCTTCGCCTCAATGATTTTCGTAATAAAGATTTGCCTGATCACCCGTTTGGCATCATCAACTTGCAATTTTTTAAGTTTGGGCATGACATTATCGACGCTATAAAACGTTTGGTCGGTTTGCATAAATAGTTCTTCTATTTCATCGCTTGCATCTTTATTCCCTGCCACAATAATCGGCACATTGAGCTTCGCCTCTGCGAGTTTTTTTGCATTATGCACAATACACTCTTTATTGCCTCCATCGGTACCACCCGCAAGCAGCACGATGTCAATGTCTGCTTGTTTAAGTTGTTTAATTTCCTTTCGCGTCAAATGATGACTGAAAACGAGTTCGACGAGTGCCCCTGCCCCTAAGCATGCACGCTTCGCGGCTTCTACTGTCAACTCTTCAACCAAGCCAATCGCAGCCATCTTCAACCCACCAGCGGCACTCGAACACGCTGAAACAGCTGTGATTTCTCCCATGTCAGGATGTGACACCTGTAACTGTTCTAACGCGTTATTAAATCCTTCGAGTACATCGGTTTTCACAGTAGTCATCGCTTTCGCTGTCCCAATAATCGTTTCTTGATCCAAACTAACAGCGGTTAACTTTGTGTATGTCGAACCGAAATCCACCAGCAAGTGAACGCCTTGCATTACCCTAAGTCCTCTCGTAAATGCGCAACGGCATCTTCAATATTAGACCCTGGTGGGTATACGCGATCAAATCCCATTTTTTTAAACCGGGACTCTACGTCTTTAAAATCTTGTTTTCCAACCACGATGTTTCCCCCTACATACAACTTAATGTTTGTAAGGCCTGCTTCATCACAGTTTTCCCGCATATACTTACAGTCCATCTCACCATGCCCATAAAGTGATGAAACCAATATCGCTTTTGCATTGGTTTCAATCGCTGCATTGATGAAATCCTCCTGCGAACTAAGTACGCCTATGTTAATAACATTGAACCCGTGTTCTTCTAACACGTGTTCGATAATCTTGTTTCCCACCGCGTGTACATCTGCGCCGATGACACCGATGACGACCGTTTCCATGTAATCTATCCTTTCAATTGGTTTTTTTAGCAATAGAAAAAGGACAATTTTTCAATTATCCTTCATTTTTTCCATGTGTGAAAAAAATGTGGCAAAGGTGTTAACGTCAGCCATAGTATTTTCCAATACACATGTTTTATTTTGTGTGCGAATCATTATAAAACCCTCAGTGAAACTCATAGTTGTGACCGCTTTAC
>PWME01000164.1 GCA_003559235.1 Mollicutes bacterium
CAGTTGGCTCAATGCGTCGTGAAGGGACAACTGAAACGTATGTTGATCCCACGTATCCAGCCATTGCAGACCAAGAACTCGTACAAACCATTATTGAAACCGTCAATGCTTTTGGCAAGCGTGCGATGACTGGAATTAGTTGTACAACAGATGGGTTTTATACAGAAATGAAAATGTCAAAGCTTTCAGAAGAGCGCCATGTAGAGCTTGCGCCAATTTTCGAAGAACTTCGTCGGGCGAACGTCATAAGCATTGATATGGAGACCGCTGCTTTAATGGTTGTAGGGCGTTTAATGAATGTTAAGATAGGCGTTTTATGCCTTGCAAGTGTATTGGAAAATTTGAAAGAAAAACTTGAAGGTGAACAACTTAAAGAATTAGAAGATTTGCTTTGTCGCATTGCACTTGAGACAATCGCCCGTTTTGCAAATCGTGAGAAAGAAAAAGCATGAATAACATTAATGCACAGTATCGATTGATTGGCATGGTCCACTGTAAAGCGTTACCCGGGACGAAAGACTATGGTGGTGATATGCAAGCAATTATTAATAGCGCATTGCAAGATGCCATTACTTTAGAAAAAAGCGGGTTTGATGCATTGATTGTAGAAAATATGGGTGATCAACCATTCGGTGCTTTACTCGATAATGCACAAATTGCAGCTTTAAGCGTTATCGCTTCACGCATTAGTGATCGAGTCAACTTGCCGATTGGGATTAATGCGGCTTTCAATGATGCTGAAACAGCACTTTCGATTGCCCATGCGATTGGGGCGCAGTTTGTACGTTTGCCTGTTTTTGTAGAACAGGCAATGTATTACGGTGGTGTACTTGAACCATGTTGTAAAACAGCCATAAAACATCGCCATATGCTTGGCGCTGAATCAATTGCCCTTTATGCTGATATTCAAGTGAAACACACCTACGCTGTTGTTCCTATACCCATTGAAATATCTGCTAAAAATGCTGTAGGTGCAGGCGCTGATGCATTAATTGTGACAGGTGAATCCATCGGCACTGAAACGCCACTAGAAACTATTGAACGCGTCAAAAAGGTTGTTTCAATACCTGTTATTGCAGGAAGTGGTGTTACGCCGACAAATATCAACACGCAACTAAAGTATGCCGACGGTGTCATTGTTGGCTCTAGTTTGAAAAAACAGATGCACGACCCATTAGACGAAGCAAAATGTAAAGCTTTAGTACTAGCTGCATACGGAAAGGATGATGTTGCATGATGCGCCCAATGAAGTTAGCCGGTGAACAGTTAATGTTTGGCTCAGGATGTCTCGATCACTTAAAAACGTTATCAATTAAAAAGGCTGTGGTTGTACTAGGTGGGTCCTTCTTCCACAAAAGTCGTTTCATGAAACGCGTAAAATCCTTAATTGAGGAAGCTGGCGGTGAAACAGCAGTTTTTGTAGGTGTAGAGCCCGATCCTGGTCTTAAGACGGTTTTACGTGGTGCCGAGTTTATGCTTCAAGAATCACCAGATTGGATTATTGCTTTAGGTGGTGGGTCTGTAATGGATGCCGCCAAAGCTATGTGGGTTTATTATGAACATCCACACCTTAACACATTAGAGCCTTTAATGGACAAAGAAAACTTTCCAAAACTCCGTAAGAAGGCTAAGTTTATTTGTATACCAACAACAGCGGGTACAGCAAGTGAAGTATCAAGATCAATTGTGATTACTGATGATGAAACGGGTATTAAACATGGCATTGGAAACATGGAAATGATGCCAGATGTGGCATTGTGTGACCCAGACTTAACCCTATCAATGCCACCACACCTAACAGCAGAAACAGGCATGGATGCTCTTGTTCACGCTGTTGAAGCGATGGTATCAAGGCGCGCCAATTATTTAAGTAATACACTGGCTCAAAAAGCAGTGATTGATATATTTCAATCATTACCGATTGTCGTTACTAATGGAAACGATTTAGCAGCGCGTGAAGTGATGCTAAACGCGTCTATGATTGCAGGTTTAGCGTTTACCAATGTATCATTAGGTATTGTGCACTCGATGTCTCATTCTGTTGCGAGTGTATTCAAAACGGCTCATGGATTAACCAACTCTATTTTGATGCCATATGTGGTTGAGTTTAATCAAGCAGATCATCAAGCGAAAGTGGTTTATCAGCAGTTAGCTAGCGAGTTGGGTGTTGAAGATTTTGCCAGTGCACTTCGCAAACTTAATCGACAAATAGGTATTCCTACAAAGCTTGAAGACATCATCACTGATAAGGACGCCTTTATTGAAGCCCTTGACAAAGTCGTTGAATTATCCATTGCAGATGGATGTACAAAAACGAATCCGATTATTCCAACACATGAACAGTTTAAAATTATACTAATGAAAGCTTATCAAGGCATATGAGCACCAAAACAATGCGATTAATATGCTATTTGTCGAATGGGTATCCAACGGCTCATCAAGCGATAGAACTTGCAAATCAATACTTTGCGGGTGGTGCTGATGTTATTGAAGTAGACATTCCTGCACGCAACCCCCATCTAGAAGGTGACTTTATTCGCGGCCGCATGTTAGAAGCCTTAAGGTTAGAACCGAGTTATGACGTGCACCTTCAATCACTTGCTAAAATGCGGGCTAATCATCAAGATAAGCAGTTCATCTTATTGGTTTATGAACACACAATTAAGGAAATCGGTGTTCAGCGCTTTTTAACATTCTTACAAGATAATCGTTTTAGCGATATCATTTATAATGAATGTCTTCATCCAGAAATTCGTGATACATTGATACAGCATGGCATAAATGTTGCAACCTACATTAAACGCACTTTAGATCAAGAAGATATTACCACAGCAAAACGGATGAATGGCTTTATATACCTGCAAGCAAAAGGCGATGCACATCCACAATATCCTACGCTTGCAAGCGCACGTAAATATTTAATTGAAACCGAAGATTTTAAGCGTCGAATATACGCGGGCGTTGGCATTGCGACACCCGATGATGTCGCAATGGTAAAAGAAGCAGGGTGTGACGGTGTTTTTGTTGGTAGTGCTATTTTAAAACTTTATGACGACCCGAAAAGTTTGAAACAAACCATCCATTTGCTAAAACAATCAACGTGATTATGTTTACCTTAGCTTACCAGGACAGCGGTGCTGTCCTGGTTTTAAATAGACGTTTATTTTGTGCTCATGCAAATTGTGATATAATGATGTCACACGTTTATTCGAGGAGGGTTTTATATGGCTGTGACACTATATCGTGCAAGCGCATTTCCAAGCGATGGAAAAGGTGGCAATGAAGCAGGTGTTGTGTTGAATGCCGATCAGCTAAGTGATGCCGCGATGTTAAAAATTGCCGCGCGCGTTAACTATTCTGAAACTGC
>PWME01000221.1 GCA_003559235.1 Mollicutes bacterium
AAGCAATGTATAACGCCGCAAAAGACGTCCTTAGAAATATTGTGGATGATTCGATGGGTGATGTTGAAAAATTGCGTGTTATGTATCAATGGCTAATTGAAAACGTGACGTATGATGCCGATTTACTTGATCTATCGATGACAAATGCTGAGGGAGTGAACCGTTATAATGGGTTCTTTTTAGAAGGTGTGTTCATCGATGGGCGTGTGGTGTGTGATGGGTATGCGAAAGCGTTGCTGGTTATGGCCCGACTTGAAGGCATTGAATCCGTTCGCGTGGTTGGGTATTCTCGTGATGAACAACCGATTGCGCATGCGTGGAATAAAGTAAACATTGATGGTATATGGTATAACATTGATGCGACAAGTGGGAACACGATTTTAGGTGCTGAACAAGAAATGTTTTCACATGCTTTCTTTATGGTTGACGATGCGACCATGGACGCACGGTATGAAGCGACAACGCATCTTGAACTTGAAGCCAATACATTTTATGATCACTATGCAGCATTAACATTCACCTATGATGGCGCAACATTCACAAGACATGTTGATTCACAAGAAGCCTTAAATGCGGCATTCAATTACTATGCAGAAAATGATTTGCATGGCGAAACGTTTGACATTTTGTACATGATTGATGATGTTGATTTTGAGACAGCATTACAAAACGCTGTCAATGCGGCAAGTTTACCAGTTACCTATGTACGCATTGATAATACATTAATCTTTTGGACAATCGATTAGCTTTTGTGACTTTGGCTTTGCTTTTTGATGCAAAAGACAGTATAATGATTTGTGTACAACCTAAGGAAGAAAGGGTGACGGCATGGAACGCGATGTTTGTACAATAATTAACAAAAATGCCCTATTGCATAAGCGCTTAATGACTAAGATACTTGAACGGTTTAATTTGACTTACGCACAATATCAAGTATTAAAGATTATTAAAGCGCGCGAAGGTTTGTCCGCCAAAGAAGTCCTTAGTCATACCGACACAGATAAGGCGACACTTTCAGGTGTTTTAGCGCGTCTTGAAAAACGCGGTTTAATCATTCGTGAATCGGATGACAATGATCGAAGGTTGAAACACATTCGCTTAGTAGCTGAAAGTCGTGCTTTATGTGAAACGGTGGCTGATATTGAATCAGACTGTGAACGTGATTTGTTAAAAGGCTTAAAAACAAAAGAAATACGCATATTTTTTGAGGTATCAAATCATATTGCGGATAAACAATTACGCATGATTGATGCCGCTACAGACGATTCAGATGAAGTGTCATAAAAAATTATTTAGGAGGAACGCATGAAAAAAGTTGTCTTCTCGAACCCTATTGTTAACCTGGTTATTGGTGTTTTGCTTATTGCTTTTGCCATTGTATCATTACCATTTATTTTCCCTGAACTCGTTGAGGATTTTATTGAATATGTTGTTGCTTTTCTTATTGCTGCAGTATCATTAAAACGTTACTTAAAAGGGCGCAATGCATACCAAAATAAAAACGCCTTTATGATTTTAACTGCAGAAGTTGCGGTTGCTTTGTTATTAGCCGTCTTACTTGCGTTTGAGACACTCGGTATTACAGTCGCACTCGGTGCAGTGCTTTACTTGCGTGGTGTGGTGTACATGCTGATTATGCAACTCTTAAATAAAAAAGGTGCCTTTGAGATGTTTATTGTCAACCTTGTCGTGTTGACATTGGGTGCGTACATATTTTTTGCGGCGCCAGATTTAGGCAATATTTTATACTGGATTATTATCGTTGCAGTGTTCTTGTATGGTGCCGTGTTGACCTATGCAGGAATCGATCAACTCCGTAAGAAAAAAGCATAATACGCTTGCGTATAAATAAGAATGATGACATCAAAATGATAATATGGCTTGAATAGACTCGCTTAAGCATGCGGGTCTTTTCACGCCTTCAAATATTTAGGAGGATTTATGCGAAAATTATTACATGAATTATCGATGGCAGACGGTATTCCAGGACAAGAAACCGCTGTTCGCAAGATTATGGAAAAACACATGAAAGCTTATGGAACGATTAGTTATGATAATCTCGGCAGTATTATTGCGGAAAAGATTGGCAATGCTGATGGTCCAAACATTATGGTTGCCGGACATATGGATGAAGTCGGGTTTATTGTTACGAAGATTACTGATGAAGGATACATTAAGTTTATTCCCGCTGGCGGATGGTGGTCGCAAGTGATGCTTGCTCAGCAAATGACGATTACCACATCAGAAGGGAAAAAACTTCGTGCGGTTACAGGTGCGAAAGCACCGCATATCTTAACGCCTGAAGAACGCAAAAAGCCAGTCGATATTGAAAACATGTATCTTGATCTTGGTGTCAAAGACAAAGAAGCTGCTGAAAAGCTTGGGATTAAAGTTGGCGATATGATTACGCCATATATTGAAACCGTCGCATTGAATGATGAAAAGTATTTGCTTGGTAAAGCATGGGATAATCGTGTTGGTTGCGCCGCTGCAATTGATGCTTTGCAAGCATTAAAAGATGTTGCACATCCGAACCGCTACTACGGGGTTGGCACGGTGCAAGAAGAAGTCGGTTTGCGCGGTGCAACGACGAGTGCATACAAAGTAAACCCTGATATTGGCATTGCGGTGGACACAACCATTGCGTATGATTTTCCACAAGGTTCGAAAGATACTGAACTTGGTAAGGGGGTTGGCATTATGGTTTCTGATTCTTCTATGGTCGGCCATAAAGGCCTGCGTGATTTCGTCATACATGTCGCTGAAGAAGAAAAGATCCCTTATCAGCTAACGCATTTAACGCGGGGTGGTACGGATGGTGGTAAGATTCATTTAACGCGTGCTGGTGCCCCATCCATTGCGTTATGTCTTCCGGTTCGTTACTTACATTCACACACATCAATTGTTCATGAAGAGGATTATGAAAGCTTAGTGAAACTCATTGTTGCTTTGCTCAAACGTCTTGATCGTAATACTGTTCAAAAGATTACTTACGACTAAACCATGCGCGTCATTGCTGGAACGCACAAACGTCGACGAATAAAGACGGTTGACAAAGCATCCACAAGAAGCACAAAAGACCGGGTTAAAGAAACACTCTTTAATATGCTAGGCCCGCTTCACGGTAAAACGCATGTGCTCGATTTGTTTGCAGGCGCTGGTGCTTTAGGCATTGAAGCGTTATCGCGCGGGGTAGACAAGGCGACGTTTGTAGAAAGCGACAAAGACGCTTTCAAGGTTTTACATGAAAACCTTGATGCTTTATCGCTTTTGTCGCGTGCAACCCTTTATCAAACGAACGCAGAAACGTTTCTCATTGATACAAGTGATACGTATGATCTTATTGTGCTTGACCCACC
>PWME01000103.1 GCA_003559235.1 Mollicutes bacterium
GTAAGGTTGCGGCCACAACCCCCTCCATGATCGCCCAAAATACGCGTTGTGGGACAGGCGAGTCGAGTTTTCCACCAGACGTTAGATGATCAACCACCAATGAACCTGAGTCAGAAGATGTCACAAAAAACACGGTAACTAATGTAACCCCAACGATGGATAAAATTCCCCTCAGTGGTAAAGCTTCAAGCATTGAGAATAAGGCAAGTGCTGGGTCAATACTAATAGCGGAGGCAATGTCTGTAACCCCAGTGGTTTCTAAAAAGATTCCAGTGCCACCAAAAACAGACATCCAGAAAAATGATAGTAAAGTCGGTACTAACACAACACTTAAAATAAACTCGCGAACGGTTCTCCCTTTAGATATTCGTGCGATAAACATTCCAACAAACGGGGACCATGATATCCACCATGCCCAGTAAAATATCGTCCATCCTCCTTGCCAGTTCGTATCCTTAAAGGTTTCCGTCCATAAACTCATTTCAACGATATTGGAGAGGTAATACCCAATGTTTTGTGTAAAGCCACTCATAATGTATACTGTAGGACCAGCAATTAATATAAAGATTAAAAATACGCCTGCTAAAACCATGTTGATTTCACTCAGTCGCTTTACACCACCATCAAGCCCCATAATGACTGATATCATCGCCAATCCGGTAATACCGATAATTAATGCGACTTGAATGGGCACACTGATTTGAACCCCAAATAATGCATTCAAACCTGCATTCACTTGAGACACACCAAGTCCAAGTGATGTCGCAAGGCCAATCAAGGTTGCCATCACCGATAAAATATCAATGATATTACCACAAGTACCGTAAATCTTATTGCCGATGAGCGGATAAAATACTGAACGAATGGTTAACGGTAATCCCCGGTTATAAGCAAAAAACGCAAGGCCAAGCCCAACAAGCGCATAGATTGCCCAAGCATGAATCCCCCAATGGAAAAACGTTGTGGCCATTGCGGCTTGAGCGGATTCAGCGCTGTTGGCACTCACACCAAACATCGGTGAGGGTGATCCCAAGTGAGAAATGGGTTCGGCCACGCTCCAAAAAAGCAATCCAATCCCCATTCCGGCACTGAGTAACATAGCGTACCAACCAAACTTCGTAAACTCAGGCTTGGCTTCTGCACCCCCTATACGCAATTTACCGAATTTTCCAAAAGCAAAGTATAATGCGGCAATCACAAAGATATTGGCAGCCAATATTAAAAACCACCCTGCATTACTAGAAATACCATCTAACGCTGTATTAAAAAGATTTTCTGCTTGGCCCGGAAATAAGAGAGTACCTAATATAAAAAGTACCAGGAATACTGCAGAAAACAGCGTAACTTGTGGATGAATATCAAAGCCGAACCCTTCCCAGTTGGATTCACCAGGTTCTTGCCTGCCTTCTTTATCAAACAAGGATACCGTTGGACGAATTTGGAGCCCTTTAAAAGGCTTACGGTTTTTTATGGCTTTTATGCGGGCTTCTTTTTCAGCTTTTTTTAATTTCTTAGCGAGTTTTTGAGCTTTTGCAAGTTCCCTTTTGGTTTCATCCTTCATTAGAGCTCCCCCTTATTTTTGCGGATGATTGAATGATGCTTAAAAGCTATTTTCCGTAATAAATCAACCCTTATATTGTATTGGTATAGCATGAAGCATTAACTGATAAATATTTTACCACGCAAACAAAGATCTAGCAATTAAGCAAATTGTTGGAACCTTGCATCAAACGGCTTATTACTGTTTGATGAGTGCAATGAAACGGTGGTTTTAATAAAACAAGGCATCCCATTTAAACTGGATACCTTGTTAATTACAATATTATTCACAAATGATTCTAAGAATGGATTTATTAACACTTTTTTAGATGTTATCTTCTAGTTCACGCCTTTAGATAGTTTTGAGCCCGCTTTAAACCTAACCCTATCTAAATAAATACGCAACATCATGTCTTCAGTCATGGTACCATCAAAATCGTTCGGACAATCATAGCACGCATAATCATCAAAATAATCTCGACTCAATACCCCACTCTCAACAAACATATCAAACGTGTCGAACCATGCAGTGTCTTCAAAAACATTCACCCCGTGTGCAACTGAAAATCTAACGCAAACTGCAACTCAAAAATCAACACATTGGGATTTTCTAAATCAGTTAGAAGGCCATCCCCATCGTCATCCAAATCTAAGTAATCCGGTTCATGACTACTTTTGACATCGTGTGCAATAACATTTTCGCCATTGAGTCTTCTTCCCCAACACCACAACGTATCATCACTCGCTTGACAGACGCGATCTTGTGTCATATAAACTGGACTGCCTTCGACCACAGGGGGCGTATTTACAATAGCAATCCTTAGCCTTGTGGTATCAGGATTTCCTTCATCACCGGATGACATTGCACCAAATGCGGACACTTTACCAAATGTAAAAGAAACTGTTTCCATCGGTTTATCACCATCATCCGCCATAAACACAATCAGCACTTCCGTTAAAAGCAATCAATCGGTTCCTTATTTCCTGCCAATACAAATTAACGTGTTTTTTCATTACACATCCATCCTTCATTTGAGCTTAATATATCACTTTTATTCTCATTCAGGTTGGACCTAATTTCAGGGGGCACGTCAGCCTTTTTAATCAAATCAAACAATTTTTTGTTTAGGTAAATCTTTTCTCTACCTATTTTTTCAGATACCAAAAAACCAGCTCTTTCAAGTTCGACCAAATATGAAGAGGCCGTTTTTCTTGTTACTCCGACACCCTTTTCAACAAAAGAGATTTTTGTATAAACCTCATAAAATATAACATCAATTAACGCCTGCGAGTAAAGATTAGGTAGCTTCTTTTTTTACAGTGCACTTCTCTATAACAATGCATCACAACTTGGTAGTGACCTTCATAATTTTTAAATTTACCATAAACACAATCTAAGCTTGTGGAATGCAATACATAGTCAATAAACCTTTTTTTCCATTTACACAAAATATTTTACGCTATCTGCGGCTCTTTGTGGGACATTCTAAAGTGCAACTATTACCATATATTTCTCATGTATCTAATCAATTACTTCTAACAGCTGGTTAATTTGTTTGCGAAGCTCTATCAGTTCAATTTTAACAGTTGAATATACGATGCTTAAATGTACATTATCATAGTCATGAACGATTCTGTTTCTTAAACCATAAATCTGTCTCCAAGGAACGTTTTTATACTTTTTCTTAAAATCATCTGTCAATTTCTTGTATGATAATTCTCCTATCTGAAGTAAGTTAAACACAACGGCGTCTTTTACTATGGAATTAATGTTGAACGCATCTTCACTCGTAACTGTCTCCATATAA
>PWME01000121.1 GCA_003559235.1 Mollicutes bacterium
GTCATTGAGCCTATTTATGAAGAAGAGTTTGAAGCTTTTTCATATGGCTTCCGACCGGGTCGTTCACAACACCAGGCGATTGAGTACATGTTCCGGAAAGTTAGTTTTGAGAAGATGCATTACATTATTGATGCAGATATAAAGGACTGCTTTGGGAGCATAAATCACGGTATTCTCCGGGAATTCCTTGACAAACGTGTTAAAGATGGAGTGATTAGAAAGATGATAGACAAATGGCTCAAAGCAGGGGTAATGGAAGCGGGGAATATTAGCTATCCGCATGCTGGAACCCCTCAAGGTAGTATCATTTCGCCGCTTTTGAGTAATATCTATCTTCACTATGTGCTGGATGAGTGGTTTTCGGAGCAAATTCAGCCAATGTTAAAGGGAAGGAGTTTTATAGTAAGATGGGCGGACGACTTTATTATTGGTTTTTCCGATAAGTCGGATGCAGAAAGGGTGATGAAGGTTTTACCGAAAAGGTTCGCCAAATACAAGCTGACATTACACCCTGAGAAGACGAGGATGGTAGATCTTAACAGTCAAAGGGGCAAGTCGGACAGGAGTTTTGATTTCCTTGGTTTTACTCATTATCTCAGTAAAAGTCGTAGAGGGAACAAAGTTCTTAAACGCAAGACCAGCTCTAAAAGGTTGACAAGGGCTACTACTTCATTGCACAGTTTTATTAAGCGTAATCGTCATATGGCTCCCAAAGCACTAATTGATGCTGTTAATGTTAAGTTGCGGGGACATTATTTGTATTACGGGATTACACATAATTTCCGTGGTATTAATAAGCTTTACAGATTTGTTCGCCGTTGTCTTTTCAAATGGCTCAGGCGCAGAGGGGGTAAATCCAAATGGATTTGGGATTACTTTGTTTTACTGACTGAGCGGTGGCATCCTCTTTTGAAACCTTTTATTTCTAATTCTTATGCTACATCTTAGCGAATCTAATTTCCGAGGAACCGGATGCGGGAAAGCCGCTCGTCCGGGACTGTGGGGGAGCGGGGAGGTAACGAACCGCTCTACCCGGAACTGAATTTCACATCAGGTCAATATTCCTAATAGAACAATTTATTGCATGTGAAATCGACGAAGTCAAATTCACAAAAGGCTATGTATAAACCATGAGGATTCCATACGTTTGAAACACTGAATATGCATTAGGTACATAATATAATTTGCTGAATATTAAATTGATTAACCTAATTTGTACGTATGCGTATGAATAATTAGTAAAAAAATCAAAGCTTTCATTTTTTCTTTCATCTTTTAATTTATCAATATACCGGACTGCCCGTTTGACAGCAGTACCCATTCAACATCGGTTTTATTACCTTGATCCTGGGATATCAGGTATGGCACATACTCAGCCTCCACCGTTGGGCATTGGTTAGTACAAATATATGTTTCTGGAAATGTTAAAACCAGTGCAATTCTGTTTACAGGAAAGTATATGATAGTTTTTGTTGCTATAGTTTATATTAACGGGAGTGAAATTATTCTAAAAGTTTCTATTGCAAATAGAAAATAAAGATATATTATTTGCATTTATAATAGCAAATTAATATTTTTGTCTTTATGATGAACAGAGATTCATTAATCCGGGTAGTATCTGATCAGCGGGAATTGCGGTTCAAACCTGATGATCTGCCAAGGGCTGGACCTATGCCGCCGGACAAGGAAATCGTAGTTATTTCCGGTATTCGCCGCTGCGGAAAATCAACATTACTGCATGAGTTGCGTGATTATCACTTAGAAGAATCAGATTATTACCTGAATTTTGATGATGAAAGGCTTATAAATTTTACCGTTGATGATTTTCAAATTCTTCACGAGATCTTTATAGAGCTATATGGAAACCAGACGGTTTTTTATTTTGATGAGATACAAAACATTAAGGGTTGGGAGCGTTTTGTAAGGAGGTTATATGATCACGGGAATAAGGTCTTTATTTCAGGGTCTAATGCCAGTATGCTGAGCCGGGAATTGGGCACCCATCTGACCGGGCGATATTACCAGGTTGAATTGTTCCCTTTTTCATTTCGTGAATTCCTTAAGCTGACCGGCCGCATTTGTCCTGAAAGCAGCATAATGACTACTCAGGAAAGTGCCGGACTGAAGGCCGCGTTCAATGAGTATTTTTTAAAAGGCGGGTTTCCTGCTTACCTGAAATCAGAAAACAAGCAGTATTTGAAATCGCTGTATGAGAGTATATTATACCGTGACGTGATGGTTCGTAACGGGCTTACCAGTGAAAGAGAGCTGTTGGAACTGGTGCATTTTATGGCTAGCAATACCTCAAAGCTGCTTTCTTACAACAGCCTGGCCGGGGTCATAGGAGTGAAGAACGCCACAACCGTTAAAAACTACCTGGGCTTTTTACACAACACATACTTGATATTTCTTGTCAATAAATATGATACATCCCTGAAGAAGCAGTTACACAATCCCAAAAAAGGTTATTTTATTGATCCCGGACTTGTCAGTGAGATTGGCTTTTTCCACTCTGAAGACAATGGCAGGTTATTGGAAAACATTGTTTTTATTGAGTTGAAACGCAGGGCTAAGGATGTTTACTACCACCATTCAAAAAGGGAATGTGATTTTGTAATAAAGGAAAAGAACAGGATCGTTGAAGCCATACAGGTGAGCTGGTCTATTTATGATAATAATACGCGGAAAAGGGAGGTTAACGGACTTATAGATGCTCTTGGATGCTATGGGTTGAATGAGGGGCTGATCCTGACTGATTCAGAAGAAGACCTCTTTGAGCAGGAAGGTTACAGGATTACTGTAAAGCCCGTATGGAAATGGTTGCTCTACTGGTCTGGTTGAAATAATAAAGTCCTGCAGAACTCAAATAGAACAATTCTGCATGATAAGAAATCCTGTTTCAAAACCAGCTGCCTGTTGAAAATGATTTGGCCGGATTTTATTATTTTGAGATTACCCAATTCATTTTTGGTTACCGGTATCGGCTTGATTAAATAATAATTACTATCATTTCTATTGTAGGTAGAAGTTTTCACTGGTGAATACTGGAGATTTCACCTTAAACGGAATTAAAAGATAACCTGCAAATAAAGGATATGGTTATGTTGATGTAAAAATTTTTGCTTTAGATGTAAATTTTCATGATCACCTGATACTAATAATGCAAAAAGACTACTCAAATGTCCCATTCTGAAAATAAAGAAGAATTTATGTCTCGGATCAGTGATTGCGCCGGCCTGATCCACAAAATTGTAACGATTTACACTGACAGGAAGGAGGATGGTGAAGACCTTCTGCAGGAAATACTCTATCAGAGCTGGAAATCATATCCTTCCTACAGGAATGA
>PWME01000226.1 GCA_003559235.1 Mollicutes bacterium
CGGAGGCCTGGTCATGGACGTGAAAATCGCCAAGGACAAAAAAACGATTCTCGACCATTACAGCATCCGCGGTCGCGTGTTCGTCATCGGACAAGGCATCGCCTGGGACCTCGAGTTCGACGATGCCGATTATGAGGCGACGCTGTTCGTCCTTTACGACGAAGACGTGCCCATCGGCGCCGCACGCCTTTGGAAGAACAAGGCGGGACGTGTCGCCGTGCTCGAGGAACATCGTCACAAGAAGGCGGGCACGCGGTTGATGGAAGCGCTTGAAGCGCACGCGGCGGCGTGCGGCTACGACAGCGTCGAACTCGGCGCACAGTGTTACATCGTGCCGTTTTACGAAAAGCTCGGCTACACCGCCTACGGCGACATCTTTCTCGATGCCGGTATCGACCACCGGATGATGCGCAAGAAACTCGGGTAAACGAGTGCGTCGCCATCGCGACGGCGGAACACCTATGGTATAATTCGGTTGAAAGGGGTGTCGTCTATGGACAAGGTTGTCATCGAAGCGGTCATCGAAATCCCGATGGGCACCAAGAACAAATACGAAATCGACAAGACGAGACAAAGGATCAAACTCGATCGTGTCCTCTATTCGGAAATGACCTATCCCGCTGAATACGGGTACATCGAGAACACGCTCGCCGAAGACGGAGATCCGCTCGATATCCTCGTCATCGCGAGCACGAAGACGTTTCCCGGTTGTATCGTCGACGCCAGGGTGCTCGGGTCCCTCGACATGGACGACAACGACGAAAAGGACCACAAGGTCATCGCCGTCGTCGACGCCGACCCGCGATTCAGTCATTTACACGGCATAGAAGACATCCAAGAACACATGTTGCGAGAAATCAAGCACTTCTTCCGCACTTACAAGGACCTCCAACAAAACAAGAAGGTCGAAGTGCACGATTTCCACGACCGCGCACGTGCGGTCGAACTCATTGAAGCGAGCCGAAAACGGTTTGATACGGAAAGGAGATGAACGGATGCCGACACGCGTGAAGATGGTTTTCGACCATAAATACCACGGAATGCTGACGGGTCATCACGGCGCGGCGCCAGTCGGTCCCGAAGAAGGCGCTTTGTCGCCCTATGACATGGTGCTCGGTGGACTCGGCGCATGCTTGAACCATACGTTCCAGACGATTCTCGATAAGAAGCGCTTGACGTTCGAATCCGTCAACTATGCGATCGAAGGCGTCAAACGGAAGACCGTTCCGACGATGTTGGAGACGGTGACATTGTCAATCACGTTGAGCGGGGTCGAAAAGGACAAAGAAGCGCCGTTCCGTAACGCGATGGAGCTTGCCGCCAAGCATTGCAGCGTTTATGCGACGATTTCCGCGGTCGCCGACATCACCTGGACCTTGGATTTCAAGTGATGTTTCACAACCATCAAAAAAGGCCTATTCCTATGGGATGGGCCTTTTTAGCAAGCCTGTGAACATAGATTACCAAAGGTGACTTTTTGAATGAATGCTGTAATTGCCCTAGGCAGTCCAAGTTTTTTTAGTTTACTGAGTCATCTAATAATTAAAAAAAGGCCTGATACGGATTAAATCAAACCAATGCTTCTTATATGGTGGAGTGGATAGTCCTTAAACGTAGCCGTGTCCACCTGCAGCTTCAGTGAATGATTCTGAGCCACAATAATTCAGAATCCATCAGAAAACTGGAAACGAAATCTACAAACTTCGAATAATCGATAGTCGTATGTGCCAAGTCTAAAGCTTCATAATACTCTAATCTTCTACTTTTTGTTATAACAATGGGTGGATATCCATACTTCATCAGTTCAAAATTGAGTATGAGTCTTGCTGTTCGACCATTTCCATCAATAAATGGATGTATTTTTACAAACTCACCGTGTAATAAGCAAGCCTTTATAACAGGATGGTAATGATCCCATTCTCTAGCATATTCCGTAAATAATTCCTGCATTGACTCAGATACAATCATGTGATTTGGCGGCATATGATTTGCACCGCTAATGGTGATATTTTCATTTCTATATTTGCCCGCATTATAATCATCAATGTCTTTAAGAATCAACTGATGTATGTTTTTAAGGATCCATTCCGTTAAATCCTTCTTTTCTTTGATGATAGTTTCTAAGTATTCAATAGCTTGCTTGTGATTAATGACTTCTAAATGTTCAGTAACACTTTTCCCTCCGATGGTGATTCCTTCTAGTACTACCTTGGTTTCCGACAGGGTTAAAGTACTGCCTTCGATTGCATTAGAGTTATAGGTCCAATCTACAATGAGTTTCTCGCGTAGTGATTTTACAACATTTGTTGATAAAGGTCTATGCTCGTCTATACTCTTTTTCATAGCGTCTAACTTAGAAAAATCATAGTCTAGTCCCTTATACGCTTTCTTAATTGCTTTTCTTGCATCATAAGGTTTAGATGCATCTTCAGCAATCATCCATGTCTTACCAACTTTAAATGCACCATCAATTCTACCTTCTTCACACAAAGCTCTTACCCTTCGATCATTCACATTCCATTTAAGAGCGACTTCCTTTGTGGTTAAATACTTCATATAATCACCTCAACTTCATATTATACCGTTATCGGTATAATGTCAAGAAAACGAGTCTTTCTAAAAAAGGTCCTAAGTCATGATTTGATGATGCATCTCGTTCGAACTCTTCGAACATGGCTTCGAGTTCGGACTTCACAGTTTGAAACCCACGATGTGTGTACGCCGCCTATCTCTGGTTGTAGTTGTTGGCCTGAGTCACGATGAATCTCAAGAGGGCATCTTCATTGGGAAACCGCTCCTTGCGCTTCGTACAACGTTTCAGATGCTTGTGCATCCCTTCAATGAGATACGTCGTACACAAACTCTGCCTGATCGACTCCGGGAAGCGCATGAATGTGAACAGACTTTTCCAGTCCAAGAATGGTCAACATTCCAATCAGCGTCTCCATTCTAATAGAACATCATGACCTTCATTTGATTGAACGATTTTTGCGCCACAAGATTCATATAATCCCAACGCCTTTTTATTATTTTCGTGTGTAAAAAACAAATGCTTCATCACACTCATAATTATGAAAGGGTTTTAAAAAATCATTAAGTAATCTTTTACCATACCCCTTCCCTTGGTACTTTTCTAAGACATCAATCGAATAGATAAAGAGCTGTTTATGGCTAGATGACCTAAAGCTTGGATGTTTATGATTTTCTATGAGTAAAGATGGCTTCTCATAAAATGTTTTCTTCTCCTCATCTTCTAGTCTAGAATAGGATTTCGTATTTCATTTCTTTTTCTCATTTTTACTTATGTCATTTTCGTCCATCTCTTCCAAA
>PWME01000119.1 GCA_003559235.1 Mollicutes bacterium
AAAGTTTAAACATTTACAGTCTTGATGGTTTTAGCCCCATTTCGACTGGCGAAGTATTGATTAATGAAGATTTGGCCAATGTATTAGAACTTGTTCGCGATCAAGGACGTGAAGGATTTTATACCGGTGACGTTGCACTTGCGATTGTGAACGCAGTTCAAGAAGCGGGTGGTATTGCAACAATGTCTGATTTCCACCACGCCATTGGCAATACCCGTGTCAGCGAACCCATCACAGGAACCTATCAAAACTATGACATCATTTCTATGGTTCCACCAAGCTCTGGTGGGACAACGCTTGCACAGTTTTTCAACATGATTGAACATTACAATGAAACCTACGGACCGATTGGTGAACTTGAGCATAATTCTGCAGACTATTTACACGCGATTGGTTCTGCGCTTCAGCTTGCCTATGGGGATCGCCGTGCCCATTTATCTGACCCAGATTTTTACAATATTCCAATCGAAGGGTTAATTAGTAAAGCGTATGCGGCGGACCGTTTCAGTGTGTTTGATCCTGAGGTTGGTCAGCACTTCCCACGCGAGCATTATTATGGAACGCCAGAGGACTTTCAAAATACAACAACAACGGATGCAGTGGATGGACAACTTTCTGTAGAGATTGAAGAAACAGAAAACCCTTATGGAAGCACGACACACTTTACCGTCATTGATAGTGCTGGTAATATCGTTTCAGCAACCCATACCATCAACTACTTCTTCGGGAACGGGATTATTGTGCCGGGTACAGGTATTGCATTAAACAATACTATGTCACCCTTTAGCATGAACCCTAACAACGAAACCGCACAAATCGCGCCGTTTAAACGTCCACTTAGTAACATGTCACCAACCATTGTGTTAAAGGACGACGAACCATTTATGGCGATTGGTTCTCCTGGAAGTATGCGTATTACATCCGCGATTGTGCAAACCTTCTTAAATGTTGTTGAGTTTGATATGGATGTGCAATCGGCCATTGAAGCACCAAGAATCTTTCATTATGTCGGCAGTGCAGTATCGCCTTATAATCCTGCGCCTTTAGAAATTGAAGGGGATATTGGTGCTGATGTTATTAATGAACTTGAAGCAATGGGATATATCGTATCTGTATATAGTGGTACCAGCTTGTATTTCGGAGGGGTGCACGCCATTGTCATTGACCCTGAAACAGGTGAAATGCATGGTGGCGCTGATACAAGACGCGATGGTAAAGCACTCGGATATTAACGGTTAAAAAAATTATTAAATATAGAAAAAATATGGGAGATGACAACAATGAAGAGAGTTTTATTTGGTTTCATGTTATTACTTGTACTATTCACCGCTGCGGCGTGTGGCGATGATGAAGAAAATGGCGACGATGTCGGCAACGGCAATGGTAACGGAGATGAGCAGCTTGAGGTTGACATCAATTTAGACGAAGCCTTTAACAACCTTGCCGAAGGCAAAGATGTCTTTATGACAAACATCGGACAAAACGAAGAAACCGGCATTATTTGGGATGTTTTAGAATCTGTCTTTGGTGATACCGAAACACGTAATGCGACCATTGAACGCGATGCTTTATTAGAAGCCTCTGATGTACCTGAAGGTGCATTGGTTATTTTAGTCCCAGGCGCTTCTTCAAAAGGTATGGGTGGCGCTGGTGTCGATCAAGATGATGAACGCGTTCGCGCTGAAGGCTTTGGTACACGCGCTCAAAACGGTGAAATAACGCTCGTCGTAATCCATTCAGGCGGTATGACGCGCCGTGGTACGTTATCTGATCCGCTTATTGATGCGGCGATTGAACATGCTGATTTGTTCATGGCAACCACCGCCGGTAATGACGACGAATATTTATCCGATCAAGCAGTATTATTCGATATTCCGTTTTATCTTTACTCTTCTTATCCTGCTTTAATTGGACCACTGTCGCAAATCTTTGGACAGTGATTCGGATGCGTTTACGACAATACCATACACTCGCAATCATATTGGTGTTTGCCTTGCTAATCATTGGCTGTGATGGAGCAACACAAACACCACAGCCTGATGATGAGCCATCAAATGGTAATGGTACACCGTTATCGATTACAACAACGACGGCGACTCATTTAGAAGAAACCCCTGATGCGTTTACAGTGACCAAGCATGAAACGAATATTCCTGGACCAACGGTATTCATTATTGGGGGTATTCATGGCAATGAGCGTGCAGGATGGATGGTCGCAGATGACATTGCAAAGACCGCTGAGGGCATTACCCGTGGCACAGTATATGTATTACCATTTGCGAATCCGCAATCCGTTGACGGGGAAGCATCGACACGTAATGCACCAGGAAGAGGCGACTTAAACCGTGTATTTCCTGGCAATCCCAATGGCAGTCAACTAGAACAGCTAGCGCACGCGATTTATCGTGCCGTCCGCGATGCAAACCCTGATATGGTACTTGATTTACATGAAGCACGTGGGTGTTACAGTGAAGGAAACATGGGCAATTCTGTCATTATGCACCACGAAGGGTATCGGTTATATTTACTCGATGTACTCGATAATTTTAATAACAGCGATTTAATGCAAAATACCATGGCTTTCACCTATTTACACGCCCCACCTGAAGGGTCCTTTAATCGCGTTATTACTGAGCTATTAGAGATTCCGGTTTTTACAACTGAAACGAACCGGATGTCAACATCTGGAAGCATTGCGAGTGAATTACAACCGCTTGAAGACCGGATTGCCCAACAAAGAGCACTGATTCAACGTTTCTTAGATACATTTGAGAAACGGGATTAAAAATTTATAAGGAGGCAACATTTTATGCGAAACGCAACGTGGTTTAAACGATTTATGATTGTTCTTCTACTTTCGGTATTTGCCGTTGGTGTCATTGCATGTGACCGTGATCCCGAAGAAGACGATGACGATCCAATTGTCGAACCCGAACGAACAACCATAGAAGCCGTTTTAACTGAAGCCGAAGTCGATGAGGAAGTCCGCATCGGTGGAACGGTTTATGGTGAACGCGAGAATGGCGTTTACGTATCAGATTCTGACCTTGGAAAAGTATTTGTTAATTTAGGTGGATTTACACCAGACTTTAGTCTTGCATTAGGTCAAGAAATCGAATTAGTTGGAACCTTTACACGCTCAAACAATCAACCTGTTATTGAAGACGTTAGTGAAATGACGCTTGAAGATGAAGACGGAACCATGCCTTCACCGGAAAGTGTTGATGTTAGTGCGCTAAATGATTTAGATCCATCACAACAAACTGGCGCATGGTATCGTTATGTTGAAATTACAGGGCATGTACGCGTTGATGCAACAACACTGCA
>PWME01000002.1 GCA_003559235.1 Mollicutes bacterium
TGGTGAGTAAATATGGCAATTCTTTTGAGGTTGCAAAGAGAGTGGCTAGTTTAGATTTTAAAATACCCAAGGAATATAAAATTGGCGAGGAAACTTTAGACTGTTTTTTTTCCAAACTCAGAGGAATCGCCATTAGGGTACATTCCTTAGTGAACGGTGAAGATTATAAAAAATACTGTTCAGACATTTATTCAATTGGGGTTGATTTGAAAAAGTTGAATGAAAACAGAAAGCAATTAAATTCTTTAGTTAAAAACCTAAAAAATAATAAAGAACTAGACAAACTTAATATTAATATGGTTTGTGCTCCAAAAAATGATCTTAAGTGGGTTGAAGAAGACCTGTCCTACCATCAAAAAATAACTATAGCAAAAAAGATTTCTAAATCAAATATATTTTTGTGGTACAATAAAATGAAAACTATTGAGAATCGATTAAAAAAGGAAGTGGGCCAAAAGAATTTAATTCTGCAAGAGGAGTTTCAATTGGCCGCAAGTGAAAAAGAGAGGATTATACCCGAGAAAAAGGGAAATAAAGCAATTCAATGCTTAAGTAATATATGGAATTATTGTGAATTGCTAAGAAAATATGATGAAATGGAAAAAAAATTAACTTATCTAAAACCATGCTTATCAAAAAGTTTCCAAAAAAAGGCAGAAGACTTTATTGGTTTTTCCACCCATATAGGTAATTTTTTGGGGAAAGAGCAAAAGAAGAACTATTTTTTAGAAAGAAATTCGAGAAAATGCCAAAGCTTATTAATTCATTTAAAAAACCAAAATAAAGAAATTGAGAAAATTTATAACCTCTATTTTGATTTGGATATAACAGAAATTGAAAAAACAAAAGAGGAATTGTTAGGGTGGTTAATTAAAAGAATTGAATTTGAGACTTTTATTAATAATTTTATTGGTAATCCCCCAATTTGGGGTGATAAAAGGCTTTTAAAAAACCTAAAAAGTGCCAAGAAACACTTTTGTGGCAATCAATACAAAAAAATTAGAAATCAATTAGAGAGAAGGGAAGAGAAAACTGTAAAAAGAACAGAATGGGAAAACTTCCTAAGTAAAAAAGGGATAAAAGCTGACCAGGTTTTGACAATTAATAATATCTTGTATGACAAGGAAGTAGAAAAATCTTTAAAGGACCTAAAATTTAGGGAATTAGAACTAATTCAGGAAAAGGTCCCCGAACTTGCAGAAAGGATCAAGTTATTAATTTATTGGGATTAAAAATGATTGGGGTGGTTTGGAAGGGTGGATAAAAAATATAGAATATTAGTTATTAGTTCTTGTACTAAGAAAAAATTAAAGCAAAAGTCGGGGAAGGAATTTGATAAAAAAAATAAAGGTTTTTCCTCAAAAGAATCTTTAATTCCTGCTTACCAATTATACCGGGGAAGACATCATTTATATTTAATGGAGGGTATTGGACTTCTCAGGGATAACTTCGAAGAAGGAATTGTTTCATTAAAAATTTTGTCTGCCGGTTACGGACTTATTGATGAAAATAAAAAAATAGCCCCTTATGATAAATCCCTTAATAAAATGGGAAAAAACCAAATTATTGAGTGGGGCAGGAAACAACAAATCAAAAAAAAGCTTTGCGAAATGGCAAAAGACTTTAATATTATAGTTTTTTTGCTGGGGAATAAGTATCTTCAGGCAATTGATTTTCCTATGTTTAGAGAAGATCAAAAAGTAATATTCTTTTCTTCCGCAGAGGGAGGAAAAATAATCCCGGAAAAAAACAACTATTTTCTGTTTTATGCTGGAGTGAAGGAAGCAGGAATTTTTAAAGCAAGTCCAATATGGTTTAAGGGCTATTTGTTTAAGCTTATTTGCAAGGAAGTAATAAAAAATCCAGATTTACTTAACAGAATCTATTATGATCCTATAGGGGTTATGGAGAAATTCTATAAAAACCAAATTTTCAAAAAGAAAACCTTATTTAATAATCCCAAAATAGAATTACCAAAAAAAATATATAGAGTAAAAGGAGAAGCTTTTCCAAATCTCATTGTTAAGGGAGCAGAGTTTGCGGATAACTACCGAGCTGGGAAGGAGATGAAATTCTTTATCCCAGAATGGGATGATAGAGTGGATCCAAATTATGACTTTTTAAAAGATGAAACAAATAGGAAGAATGGAGATCCATACGAAGATGATTTTTATTCTCATGAAATTTATGATTCTCCTAATTATGATGGCATTTTAATGTCATTATCTGTATTAAGTAATGAAAAGATTAAGGGCATTCTATCCAAAGAAAATGTTCATAACTTTCTTCGCTTTCCAAAAAAATTCCCAATAATGGCTGATTGTGGGGCTTTTAACTATATTGACGAAAGGATGCCTCCATTTTCCATTGAGGATGCATTGAATTATTATCAATCTCTTGGCTTTGACTATGGTGTTTCCATTGATCATTTAATTGTTGGGAAATATGGAAAAGATCCAAAGGAAAGGAATCGAAGGTATGAATTAACTCAAGAAAATGCAAGATTATTTTTGAAAAACCATAGAGAAAAGGGTTGCTCTTTTAAACCTATAGGGATTGCCCAAGGGTGGGATCCTCAATCGTATTTTGAATCGGCAAAAGAGTTAATAAATCTAGGATATAAATATATTGCATTAGGATCGTTAATCCCAAAAAAAACCCAAGAAATCTTCAATATTTTAAAAAGAATAACTCCAATTATTCCTGAAGATTTGGATTTGCATCTTTTTGGAGTGGCTAGACTTGAGGGAATCAAGGCTTTTCACCAATTAGGGGCAACTTCCTTTGATTCGGCTAGCCCATTAAGGAGGGCTTGGTTAGGGGTTGCTCAAAACTATTTTAGTTTTGAAAATGATGAAAAAGCTGCTGATGGGATAAAAAAATATGCTGCAATAAGAGTCCCCTATCACAAAGCAATTAAGACATCCCAAGAAATCACCAAGGAACTTGAAGGATTAGAAAAACGGGCACTAACTTCCCTTAGGAAGTTTGGGGTCAGAAATGAAAATTTAGAAAAAGTAATAGAGGATGTATTAACCTATGAAAAGGCTTTTCGGGAAGAGAAACTAATTTCAAAAAAAGGTTACGATGAAAAAGCAAAAATAGATTTAAAAAAGCAAATTGAAAAACATGATGAACTATATCGGGAAGTTCTGGAAATAAGGCCGTGGGAAAACTGTGATTGTAAAATATGCAAAGAAATCGGTATAGATGTAGTAATTTTTCGAGGAAATAATAGGAATAGGAGAAGAGGTTTCCATAATACCTACGTTTTTAATAAAAAAATGAGAAATATTATCAGGTAAAAATTTCTTAGAATGAAAAA
>PWME01000184.1 GCA_003559235.1 Mollicutes bacterium
CAGTGTATAGATGTAGACCGCGCAGCTTGCGTATCGCATGCCACGCACATCTCATGCCCTTCTGGAATAGCATTTATCACATATACCACGCGTGCCACGACTAAAAGATGAGACTGGCCCTAAAATTTATATCAAGCTAAGTCAGCATTTTTGCACCATTTTTAAGACAAAACATCGACTTCCTTTTTTGGGTTGTAATTTTACTTATGTTGTTATAAGTTTTGCAAAAACAGGTGTTGACTCCCGAAACTAGAAAAAAGAAGTTTTATTTTTGATTTTTCACTCGCTCATATCTGTGGTTTTATTTCAACAAACGATTTCAACTTTGAACTCTTTTAATGCCTTTATAAAGACAAAAAAGTCCTCATTTCTCAATGAAATGAGGACACTGATAGCGATTGTGACCCGTAGGGGTTTCGAACCTGTAATTGAAAGAACCATATATTCGTTTGATTGTTTTTCAAGAAAAAAATTATTATAAAAACTAATCCTATTGAATGCGTAAAATCACCTTCGTTATAATGTTTATAACAATAGTTGCACCTATTTATGATACGGCTCGTTGTTTAGTATCGTCATGGCACGATATAGTTGTTCTAATACAATAACACGCATAAGTTGGTGTGGGAAAGTCATGTTTGAAAACGATAAAATAAGATTTGCATGTTTTTTTATCGTTTTTGATAAGCCATGTGAACCACCAATAAGGAATGCAATGTTGCTGCTTGCGTAGGTCATGGTATCTTGTAACTTACTCGCAAATTGTTCGCTAGTAAGGTGCTTACCTTTAGCATCTAAGGCAATCACAAAAAAGCCTTTTGTATGGGCTAAAAGGCTTTCGGATTCAGTTTCAATGGATTGTTGGATGTTTTTGTTGGTTGCGTTTTTAGGAAGCCGTGATTCTTTTACTTCTTTAATGGTTATGTTGGCATAACGAGATAAGCGTTTGAGGTATTCATCAACCGCATCTTTTAAATAGGTTTCTTTTAGTGAACCAACCGCCAAAACTTGGATGGATACCATGCAATCACTCGTTTCTAAAACGTTTATTCAGAACGGGGATGGGCCTTTAAATAGGCTTTTTTTAAATCTTCTTTCGATACTGCTGTATAAATTTGTGTAGAGGTAATGTGTTCATGGCCAAGTAGACTTTGTACACTTCTTAAATCTGCCCCTGCACTGAGTAAATGCGACGCAAATGTATGCCTTAAAGTATGTGGGGTTAATTTAAGGTGGGTACTTGATTTGTCTAACACCGTATTCACAATATGCGCAACCCCTCTGGTACTCAATTGATCGCCTCGCATGTTAATAAAAACGAAGTCATGTTCCTTTTGTTTGGTTAAGTTTTTATGGGGTCCATATAAATAATCTTCCATGCTTTTTACAAGACGCTTTGACATTGGCACAAGACGGTCTTTTCCGCCTTTACCATGAACATGGATAGAGCGTTTTTCTAAGTTGATATCATGCAATTTAACCGTGCATAGTTCAGATACCCGCATACCCGTCGCATACAAGGTTTCAATAATTAGTTTATCGCGTTTGCCTTTGTCTTTGCTTGTGTCGATACTATCAATAATCGATTCAATTTCATCAGGATACATAATGGTTGGTAGCCGTTTGGTTTGAACAGGGCCTTTTACTTCCGCAAAAGGATTGGTTTTGGTTAAATCGCTTTTGATTAAAAACGCATAAAAGGTTTTTAAAGTACTAATCTTACGCGCTGAAGTCTTCGCGCTAAAGCGTTCACGCATATCGGCAAGATAAAACTTTGCAATACGGATACTTACCTGTTCAAATGTCCCAAAATCTTCACGCGTTAAAAACTGATCAAAATCTTCAAGGTCATGTTGGTACGCTTTTACCGTATGCGAGGCATACCGTAAAATCGCATCAAGATAATCCGTAAAGAGCACCATCATCTCTTTATTGGTCACGGCTTAACCTCCTCGATGTACACCTTTAACGCGTCAAGCGCTCTTTCGGCATACTTTTCTTTTCGAAATTTTTTGGGTACCCGTTTTTCAAGCGCAGGCAATAACCCAAAATTCGCATTCATCGGTTGGAAATGGTTCGCATCGGCATGGGCAATATAATCGGCTTGTGCGCCAATGACTGTTTCAAGGGGAAAGGGTTTAATGGGATTATTCGAAAGATTATGCGCCAACATAATCGCAGCCACAAGTCCACTCGCTGCACTTTCCACATACCCTTCTACACCCGATAACTGTCCTGCAATCGCTAAGAAAGGGTCCTCTTTTAACGCATACGTTGCATTTAAATGATTTGGCGCCTTAATATAGCTATTGCGGTGCATGACACCATAACGCAAAATAACCGCGTTTTCTAAGCCGGGAATCATTCTAATGATACGTTTTTGTTCGGGGAAAGTGAGGTGGGTTTGAAACCCAACCATATTAAGCATCGAACCACGAATATCATCTTGTCTTAACTGCACCACGGCATGCGGTTTTTCGCCATTATCAGGGGTTAATCCAACAGGCTTTAAGGGGCCAAATAGTAACGTATCAACCCCGCGTGATGCCATCGTTTCAACGGGCATGCAACCTTCAAAGACATTCATCTCAAAATCTTTAATGTTTGTGCACTTTGCATTTATAAGTGCATCGTGAAACTTCAAATAGGTTTCTTTATCCATGGGGCAGTTAATATAGTCTGCAGTACCCTTATCATACCGTGACTTCTTATAACAAACATCATAATTGATCGAGTCAGCACGAATAATCGGCGCTGCGGCATCATAAAAATGCAACGCCTCCCCAAACCGTTTCTCTAAAGTTTCTAAGAGTTCACCATCGGTTAAAGGGCCTGTCGCAATAATCGCAGGTGTTTTTGGAATTTCACTTTGCACGCGACGAATAATTTTTACATTCGGCATCGCAGTGAGTTTTTCTTCTATAAAGCTTGAAAACATCGCCCGGTCAACCGCAAGGGCACTCCCTGCAGGGACTTTGGCGTGTTCTGCCGCTTGCATAATTAAAGAATCAAGCAACCGCATTTCTGCTTTTAAAACCCCAACCGCTTGATTCAAATGATTTCCCCTTAAAGAATTAGAACAGACAAGCTCCGCAAAATTGCCTGTTTCATGCGCCGGCGTTTTTCTTTCAGGACGCATTTCCACTAATTCAACCTCAACCCCACGTTTAGCGAGTTGATACGCCGCTTCACACCCCGCAAGACCCGCACCTATAACCGTTACTGTTTTCATCGAATCACCTTATAAAACATAATAGATAAGCATCCCTGCAAGCCCACTAAACAAAATGACAATAATAGGATGCCACTTTAATTTCGCCAC
>PWME01000122.1 GCA_003559235.1 Mollicutes bacterium
CGATGAAAAGTATTCCACCACTAGAATTAAGAAACGCGCAAATTGCTTTAGCAACAGCATATTTAACACTAATTCCAGCTAATCCCGTTTTAAAATTATATAAAATTGAAGGCTTGAATTCAACTTGATGGTCTTCTCCATTTAAAATAACATGCTTATAAATATCTTCTTCGGACTGAAGGGCGATACTTAATTTTTCCGCCACATCGAGTTGGTACTTTGTTTCATATTCATCAATTGTACTCCATATATGAGGTGTTTCAAGTATGCAACGTTTTGCCCCTGATTCAGCGTCGTGGTCAGATTCAGCATAGTCTAACCCATAATGATAAACAGTTTTCTGAATATTATGAGTGTTTATATTGAAAAAGTCAAAAAGTGCTTTTTCATAAAATTCTAAATTATCAATAATACTTTGTTCTTCATAATGATAAGAAGCAACTTTATGCAGTTCGAATTCACAGATAATGTCATCCTCATACCAATCATCAATTTCCTTAAGAAGTGACCGATCATCAACTACGAGATATACGGTTATTTCTTCTTGATATTTTTTTACTTTTTCAATCCATTTTTCAATCAGCTCGTGATCTCTTGGCTTCATTAAGCTTTTGAGTTTGCTCTCAATGAATGATGGCTGGATTATTTCATAATTTCCTGTTTCATTCTTCTTAACGCTTCCCCTTTGCTCTATGTAAGAGAGATACTCTTCAAATTCACTGAATGCTTTTTTGCGAGCTACTATTGGGTCAAATTCATCTATAGTCTGACTGTAGGTGTGGATTTCGATGTTATTGTTTTCATCTATCGATAGGAATTTAAATCTAACCTCGTAATGAAATGGATTTTTTTTTCATGCGTCATGTCCTTACCAATTAGATAGTTTGATTTTGAATGTTGTGGTGCAGGATAGTGTCAGATAGCTCTTTAAACGCAGTTCTTGCCATTCTCGAATCATTAACAATAAAACTGCGCTCTTGGTTTGTAAAAGTCTTATTCGAAAGCCAATTATGACTTCCACATACAACTTGCTTTTGGTCCCTAATTAATATTTTCTGGTGATTATTGAAACGACCAATATAAAGTTTTCCTTGACCCTCATTTCGATTATTCACGATGTTCAGAAGATTGTTTACTGCCTTTTTTGCATTGCCTGTCATTTCATGAGTACCTTTTGAGTCTTCATATCCAAAACCTAGATAAATGTTAACTCCCCGATCCAAGGCGTTTTCAAGTTCAACAATCATATCCCTATTTACAACTTTAGAAGAAATCCAACCTGACAGCACAAGCAATGATTCTTTTGATTCCCTGATAGTAGTAATAAGAAAGGAATAGTGATTTTTATTTTTCAAATGATGCACCCTACCTTCATCACTAGCCCTGTGTACTTCTTCCTGAATTGTTTCAGGATACTCCGCAATTGCTTTTTGAAGCTCTGCAATTTGTCGTCTTTGTGATGTAAATGAATCAATCAAAACAAATGTGCCCCAAGCCACTCCAAGCTGAATTATCGTTAGTGGCAATGTGAAAATCATTATGAAGGTCCAAATAGACCAGAGAATTGCCACTACCATACCCATAAACCTGCCTTTTATCAAGTATGCAACAGATACCGTTAAGGCAACAAAAATTTGCCAGTAGATAACTTCCATATCAATAAGGTTAGATTATGGCTTTGTGATTTTCTTTTTAATCATCATGAACTTGTTTAGCATTTATTGATTCGCAAGCTGAAATTCAACACCGAATTTAAATATCGGTAATATTTCGTTTTGAATCCCAATGGCGTGATACCTTAACAATGAATAACTACCGGTGGTAATGAGTTTTTTACTTCAATCAATATGTTCGTTTCGTAACACGATGGTGCGCCCGGCATCCAGGCCCGGACCCTTCCCGTGCTTCTTCGGGATGAACACCCGGTGCGCTTATGGGCACGCTGCTCGGTCACGCACTGAACTATGGCTCGCAACAAGGCGAACTTGTACGTTGCACCCTTGCTGTCCCTGGCCATCAGTACGGTGACTTCACTATGCGTGTATAGAGCCGTTTCATGAGGAACAAGGTAACAAAGCACCGGAAAAAGACTTTTTTTGTAGTCACCCCAAAACTCTTTCAATTTTTGTGCTAAATATGAGTATAACAGCACTTTATCGTGACCGGCAAGTGAAACTGACCCGTTTAAAAAAAAATGAGATAACCATTTTTCATGAACTTTACTTACAAAACGGGTATAATATCATTGGTTTCTGATAACACTGCACCATTTCTGACCAGCAAATTGAATAAGTTACCCTTCATACCTGACCAGGTTTACAAGCGATCATACTTGCATGACCAATATGGCGGCAGTCGACAAAGCGGCATCTCACCTTGTTCCAATGTTCCATTCATATTCATATTTAGTGGGGCGACAGGTGGACAACACGGTTATAAAGATCAGTGGGAGAATCAAAATATCTTCAGTTACACTGGCGAGGGTCAAATCGGAGACATGAAATTTACAAGAGGTAACCTAGCACTTAAAAATCATTTGTTAGATGGCAGGCGTGTATTCCTATTTGAGTATGTCCGAAGCGGATATGTGAAATTTGTGTCAGAACTTGAGTTCTATGAAGCCGATTACTTTGAAACTCATGACCGGGAAGGAAATTGGCGCATTGGCATAAAATTTTTTTTCAAAAGAGCCGGCGTTTCATTGCAGATTCAGCCGGAACAATTAGATTATGATTTCGTCTCGGATCCTGTTATTGATTTGGATTCTCTAAAACCCAATAACACCGAAAGAAGCGGGCTGGTCACTTCCCGGGTTGGACAAGGTGCCTATAGAAAAAGCATCTTGCATCGATGGGAATATCAGTGTGCTGTCACCGGTTTTGACGATCCGAGGATTCTTATTGCATCCCACATCGTGCCATGGAAAGAGGCAACAGATGAAGAGCGTTTGGATGTAGAAAACGGTATACTGCTCTCTCCCACATATGACGCACTTTTTGACAAACACTTAATCACCTTTGACAATAAGGGAAGCATTATATTGTCCGAAGATATTGCCCCAGAAGCATATCAAAAAATTGGTGTCACAGGGAAAGAGTCATTAAGAAGGCTGAGCACCCATAATCGGATCTATCTGGATCAACACCAAAAACTGTTTGTGGCGTGATAGCGGATTCGTGTTGCGATTTTTTTTGGTGTTGAAATTATTAGCAATCGAATTAATAACCCCCTTCCCCGGGGATGCAATGCCGAACGCCGCCTCGCGGATTGGGTGTGTCACCCTTGTACCGTGGAATGACGTGACAGTGGAAATGCATTA
>PWME01000233.1 GCA_003559235.1 Mollicutes bacterium
AGCGCTCCAGCATCTCTGCCAGCCATTTCTGACGCTCGGTCCCGTGCAAATGGTCCGGATACCGTGCGATTTTGGCCCGGAACTCTTCAAAATGCTGACTGGTCTCTTCGCGTAGTCTCATCACTTATCTAATAAAGAATTCTGTTTACCTGCATATTGCTCATATCATTGGAGCCCATATTTTCACGAATACTGTCCAGTACTCGACTACTGTACTGTACAGTGGGAGTTCCCCAAGCTTCAAAACCATCTTCTTCCTCGCCAATAAAGGTATCACCTGTCTCATCATCATCTTGTTCCACAGAAGCACCGGCTGTCATAATTACTCCACCAAAAATGGATGAAGTACCACCCATAGTAAGACTACCCTTTACAATGACCAAGCCAAACCAGTCGAAGTTTCCAGATAAAGTCAAGTTGGCATCTTCTTCAACAATTAGAATTCCCGTTCCTTCATTTTCATTTCCTCCAAAACTCGGATTTCTTCCACTTTCAGCATTAACCTTTATAATTACAGGATTATCACGTGATCCCAGAAACGTGCCTTCTCTCTCTTTATAGAGTGTAGCCATTTCCATATATGTTTCCAGAAGCTCCATGATTTCCGTATCGTCCAGATTCGGATCATGTAAATAGGGATCTGGTTGTCCATCGTATTCAACATTTCCTCTTGTACTAACCAAGTTATCTTCCTCAACCTGTGCTGCTATGGCTGGAATGGACTGGGCACTGTCAGGTGCAGGTGGATAGTCGTTGGGTGCCGGTCTTACAGGGCTGATATCTTCCCCATTAACTTTAAGTTCCGAACCTCTGCCCCTGAAATCAATTCTATCATGTCGCGTGCCATATACGGAGAGTGCACCGTCCAGTTCAGGAAAACCTATTTCGGACAGACTTAAAAATGCTATGGACTCAATTATTCTGCCCTCGAGCTGCAATTCTGATCTTACCCTGAGAAAACGTGGATTCACTTCTGGATGGGTATCATCATCAACAAATACATCAACATCCATTTCATCAATGGGGAACGTCCAAACCGGTATTCCCGAATTGTATGACGCTTCCCAGTCACTATCATAATTATACATCAGCCTGTTAATGGCCAAATCCAGACTACTGGACGTGGCATTCCTTCCCTGATTCACCATGAAGGTTTCTATGTTACCTTCGGTCATGGTTATTTGCCGATTGTTAACGGCCCTTTGTATGATTCCCAGGACAACGAACGATCCAAGAGTTATTAATAGCAATGCTCGTCCCATTATAGTCACCTCGATATGGTTTGATTAAATTTGGCTAGAGATGCAAAGGTGTTATCTCTCCTTGCCACACTGATCGTTCAAAACGATTTGGATCATAAGAATCCATGCTTTCAACCGAAATACTCAGTCGAATATGCCTGATGTTATTCGTACCCTGCGTACTAGGGTCTATCACTATTCCGTCTGATCCCAGATATTCAAAGGTGAAATCAACAACACCGACTCCAAGCTCGACAGCCCCAATAATTGGGTCATACGGGTCGTAGTTGGCTTCAACCGTTTGATCAGCTGCTGGATCAAACAGACTTTCTCTTCGGAACAATGGCATGACATTCGGATTTCTGTCATTCTCCTCCGCATCATCAAAAAACCACCAATCGATTACACGTTCTTCAGGAGTTGCACCTTCACCTCGTGTAACCCTGAAGCGGATTCTGTTATCTTCAGCAAGGATGATTGAGTTGCCAGGAACACGATATCCCATTCTTCTCATATCATCCTTGACATAATCAGCAATCATATCAGATTGAATCTTAGCCATTGTGTAGAGTGTATGCTCGCCACTGCCTCTTACTATACGAGAATTCAAGGCTACCAATGAAATCAGAATCAATCCGGCAATAAATGCGCTTATGGCATATCCTATATTCATTACAAAGATCCAGTATTAATTTCAAACAGTTTTTGTTGCAGGCGTGCCACCTTGCTATTCATTGCTTTAATTCGCCTTTGCTGTATCTCCAGGAGATTCATTATGAAAATCTTGAAGACCCGCTCGGGACGTGTACGGAAAAAGTCTATGACAGAATCCTTCATAAAGCGAATCAGGACAACGTCGCTGTCCGCTTTCACGGTTGCAATACGCGATCCCCGGGTGAAAAGAAATTCTTCCCCGGTAAAGTCACCAGAAACAAGCTTGGCGATCTCAACATCTTCTTTCCAAACAGACAGCGTTCCGTCAGCAATCAGCCATGCGCTTTGGATTTGATCGGAACCTTCGGTCATGATAACTTCCCCCGCGCTGTAATATTCCAGCACCCCCGTCATGAAAAATCCCCGCAAATCTTCCGGTGAAAACTTCCGGAATTGGGAAGGAACACTTTGTAGAACCTGCTGTACTTTTTCGTGCTGTATCAGGTTGTTTGTGATCGGTTCCATATGACGTCTGTTTAAAAAAGGGATTATTCTAGCGGTAATCAGTCTGAATGCATCGATTTGGACGTACTAATTCTGAAAGTAACTTTTTATGTAAGAGAGAGTTACAGTCCGTGGATCCATTTCTGTCGGACCTGTCACTTGTACCGTCATACGCTTACTTGCCGTATTTACACCGGAAAATTCAAATGGCGGACTGCTGTTCTCATCTGTTACAAATGTCACTGTTACGATAATGTCATAGCTGCCATGGTCTGTTTGAACTGTTTCCTCATACCCATCATATCCATCAAAAGTAGGTATTTGCCGTCTAGGAGTGCCATTCCATGGATTTATTGAGAATTCGTCAACAGTATTATTTGAATCAAACGGCTTGGCCTTGGCTTCTTCAATGATCGACTGGGCCTGGGCAATTCCCATTTTCTCAAATTCATGTTCCAGAACGGCGGACTCATTTCTGAGAATCAGACTGTTCGCTTGCAAAAGCAGAAACGAAAAAATCACGATGGAAAAAAGCGTGTAGAATAGATCAGTGAAATCATTCATATTCTGACTCCGAGAACAAATTAATCTTCCAGTGTTATTGCCAGCACTTCATCAATGGTGGTTATGCCGGACATGATGCGTTCGCGTCCGGAAGCTCTCAGAGTAAGCATTCCGTTTTTTATCGCTTGCTCTCTGATTTGGTCTTCATCAATGTCATCACCTGATTCGAAAATGATCCTTTTGATGGATTTATCAAAGTAAAGTGCTTCCATGATGGCAATACGCCCCTTGAAACCACGGTTACACATATCGCATCCCACGGGCTCATAAAAGGTAGTATTCCGTATTTCTTCATCTGTGAAGCCGATATTTTGAGGCAACTCAGGATCAA
>PWME01000106.1 GCA_003559235.1 Mollicutes bacterium
CCATTGTCGCGTGAATCGCTAACGAATTTGCTTAAGACTATTGACAAAAATATAGATAAACACATTACCTTAGTTAGAACATTGTCTGCCGAAAGAACACGCACAACATTCAATCCTTTTTTGGCAGCACAAAAATCATTAAAGGCAAAAACAGATTTAGAAGCATCTGAGCATGCGAGAGTTTTTACCAATGGGTTTTTCTTAGATTATGCGATGATACTTGAGACAAAGTTTGCAGGAGGCATTATCCTTTCGATAGACCTTGCAGATGCTGTTTTGACGTATTTAGAAGATGAAACAAGTGTTGTAAAGATGATTGAACCAGCTGCACTTATAAATGCTTTTGCGTATCCTTTAAAAGCAGAGCCAAAGCACAATGGCAAACGCTTATCAATAACGATTGCTAATCAATCATTCGTGCTTACATTTACGCATGGCAGGCCGACGATTTTTAATGGATTTGATCAACATGCCGATGCATCGATTGAAATCGATGAAAAAGCCATGCATGATTGGTTGTTTACAGACCAAAAGTACACGTCTATACAAACACAAGGGGCCTGCCATATGGCAGGGGATAAAGCACTTTTAAAATCCATTATAGATGGGCAATTGGCGATGAGTGAAAGCATAAACATAAAAACGACTGAAACAACTAAGGTATCAGGTAGTGTCTTTATGATTATTTCAATTGCCGCGTTTGTATTATGGAGCACATTAGCCCTCTATTTCCCCAAAGCATTCATTTTTACCATTGCCGCAGTTATTCAAGGCGGCTATCTTATCTGGTATCGCAAACAGTTTGTTCGTGCGACGACATGGGATAGTTTTGCATTGATTGCATATACTGTTTATGCCGCATTGCTTTGGATTTTTGGGGACATCACATGGTTAGCGGTGCACTGGTTGGTGTTTGGCGCTGGAATCTTTTGGTTACTGAACAGTGCGATTAAAAACCCATTGCCATACGCATACTACATACAAGATTACCCGAAAGGCTATGCAGGGTCTTCTTATTTTGTGTCATTAATGAGTGGTCTAGGGATTATTATTGGCGGCAGTATCATCGTATTCTTTTTGACCATGCACAGGTTTCAAGGTGGCAATCAACTTATTGGTATATTGGCGATTGTGATTGCTTTATATTTAGCATTGAATTACCCAGAGCGTTATGAACGCGCCATGATTAAGAGAAGAAAGTGAGGCACACGCCATGATTAATATAAGCTTATGGATACTTTTTGTAGCGTGGGCCGCCATCGTTATCATTAAACGCATTGTGGTTAAAAAGGGCAATGGAGAGTTATTTTTGGTCGCAGCGTTAGCGATTTTTTATGGCATGCATAAGTTTGCGCTTGTTGCGTTATTGAATGAAGCGGCTTTTGAGATTATTGCAATTGTTGGTTTATGTGCCACACTATTAATTTTTCCTGCGCAGTCTCTCTTTACAACCAAAAAAGAGGTGGTGCGCACGCACACGTTAAAGCAAGAACTAAAAAATATGAAGCTTGCTTACGAATCCTTGCGTCAACGCTTCATCGCATTAATTGATCTTTCAAAAGAAGGATTGCTGTTTTATAGTGATGATGGGCATGTGTTTGTGACCGACGCTATCAAGGACATATTAAAATTAGACAGTAATGAAATATCCAATGCAACCTTTTTGGCACACATTCATAGTGACGACCAGTCAACGTACCAAGATGCTTTTGAAAAGAAAATACGCAAGCAAACGGAATATTCCGTTCGCTATCGTTTTAAAGCTCAAGTGCAGTATGTATGGTTGTCAGAACGCGGGAAGCGTGTTTTTTATGAAAATCGTAGCATGGTGATTGCCAAAGTTGTGCCGATTGAAATAAAGCAGTATCCCGAAACCGAAACAGAGTTATTAAATACCATGCCGAAAGAACATGTGTTTTTAGATGCTGTACAAACCATGTCACGGTTGAGAAAAACTTATCATATTGTATTTTTTGAACTGGCAAACATTCCAGCAATCAATGAACAATATGGACGCGACATTGGCGATTTAATGATGGGTGAGTTTTTGAATAAAATACGCTATCAGTTTTTGAAAGAAAAAAACGTTATGTATCGTTTAAGTGGTATCCGATTTGCATTGATCATTAAAGAACAACGCAAGTACGATATGTTAGAACGTGCATTGAAAAGTGGTGGCGAGCTATTGCAATTTGATATGCGATTTGGGCATGCACACGAACAAGTGTATCCGTATTTTGGGATTCATGAAGTGGTCGCATTTGATGAACCAGTAGACGCTCTAATTGAACGAACTCATAAAGCTTTGGATATTGCCCTTAAAGATACAACACAAGAAAACTACTTTATTATTGAATAGGGTTGGAAACGGCTTCAATACTATCTTTTGACGATTTTAATACGTCTTATAAATACACTATTTACATCCTGTAAACAGTGATATAATGCGATTTTAATGATTATAAGCGATAGATTCGCGCTTTAAACGGCTAAAACACGCAAAAAACTTTAATCTATACGCTCAAGGATAAGCACTGGAAAACCGCTATAAATAAACGTTTAAAAGGAAATAGTGCGTTTTATAAAACCCTTTAAAACATGGATAAATGGCTAAATTTCTTAAGCTAATTACACGTAAATAGTCAATAATCATGTCTCGTGGTTTAATCGTTGCTCTAAAAGCGAGGCAATGCAATAGATTAACCATCAATAAAGATTTGTGTTAAATTCATGGAAAACCGCTATAAATCAATGTTTTGAAAAATTAAATAGGCATTATAACAGCTTCAAAACAGCATAAAATGACGTAAAACCTCACCCCAATACACGTGAGTAGGTGTTAATCATGTATAGTGTAATAATCGTTGCGGCTGGACAAGGTAAGCGTAGTGGATTATCCGTCAATAAAGTTTTGTATGAAATTAACGGAAAACCGCTTATACAGTACGTTTTAGAGTTTTTTAAGATGCGTAAAAACTGTAAAGAAATCATTGTAGCGGTTCACGAAAGCGAAGCAGGAATGATGCGCGAACGCTTTTGTGATTTAGCAACCCACATTGTCGTTGGTGGTGCTACGCGTCAAGATAGTGTTTATAACGGTGCTTTCATGGCAACATCAGATACCATTATCATTCATGATGCTGCGCGCCCACTGTTAAGTCACGACGTACTTGATCGCTTAGAAAGCGCATTAAAAAAACATCCAGCCATCAGTACTAGTATTCCGGTTGTGGATACGTTAAAATACGTTGATAATGGAAAAATTACTAATCATCTTGAACGCGACAATGTTTATCATATGCAAACCCCTCAAGGATTTAAACGATCACTTTGGCTTGAAGCCTATCAAAAAACGCTTCAACAAAAACGTCAGTTTACATGCGATGCCAGCTTGGTTCAAAGTATGACCAAAACCGCTGTTTACACTGTACTTGGAGAACGTGGTAATATAAAACTGACGACACCTGAAGATATTCATGTATTGAGTCGATTGCTTAAAAAAGAAGGTGATCTTATGATTCGTATCGGCCACAGTAAAGACATTCATCGTTTAGAAGAAGGAACAGGATTAATCCTGGGTGGGCTTACCATTGATGCGGATGTTCAAAGCGTTGGCCATAGCGATGCGGATTGTTTATTGCACACTGTCGCTGAAGCACTGTATGGTGCATTGGGTGAAGGTGACTTAGGAAGTCACTTTCCAGATACGGATACACAGTATAAAAATCTTCCATCAACGCAAATTCTCAAACACGCAAACGAAAAACTTACAAGCAACGGTTATCAATTAGAAAACCTTGATGCGACCATATTTTTAGAAAAACCGAAACTTGCCCCAACGATTGATGCGATACGTACCAATGTTGCAACGCTACTTGGTGTTAGCCATTCGCGCATCAATATTAAAGCTGCAACATGGGAAGGTCTTGATTCTATTGGCAAGCGCCAAAGCATTATGTGTGAAACCGTTGTACTTATTAAAAAGCGAGGTGACAAGCAATGAAAGAAAACAAAATACTATATCGGGATGATAAAAATGCGGTCATTGCCGGTGTGGCAAAAGGACTTGCCGATTATACAGGGATTGATACCGCATTAATGCGCGTGATTGTCGTTGTCTTATTTTTGGTAAGCGGTGGTGGTGTTTTAATTGCCTATATATTACTGTGGGCGTTAACCCCCACAAAATCGACCTTAGAAAAACAAGGAAAAATCGTGCAAGAAGATGATGACCCATTTGAAGCATACTCTCAAAATAAAGAAAACGTTGAAGATGAATACAAGATTGATCCTGAGGACTATAAATATTAGGAGGGCCAAACCATGATTGAAACTGAACATGGCAACTTTGAAATCATTAAAGAACATAAAGACGCTTTTGACTTAAAAGCCTTCAATGAACGTTATATCGATTACTTAGATAAATACGTATACATTGTTGGCGATATTAGTGCAGAAATGCTTCGATTAAAAGGATTTTCCCAAAAAGGTTATGACAATATCGGGGATTATTTAATGGAATCAACAAGTTTAAATACACCGTATTATATCCTTAAACGACTTGATGAGCCAAAGGTTGAAACCGACGAAGAAAAAGAATAGTGTTTTACACGCGTATTTCATCCATATACGGTATAATGCGGGTGAAAAGCGAGGTGGTAGAATGTCTAACATTCATATTGAACAACAAGCCAAAGAAGTCATAGAAAAAATTCGTCCTTACATAAACCGTGACGGCGGAGATATTAAGTTTGTCAAAGTTGAAGATGGCATCGTTTATGTACAATTGCTTGGCGCATGCATTGGATGTGCTGCTGTTGACACAACATTGAAAGATGGTGTTGAAGCGATTATGCTTGAAGAAGTTCCAGGCGTAATTGGCGTTGAACAAATATAGAGAGGGGTGTCACCCTTGTCAAAAGAATCTATTTTAGAAGATGTACTGCTAGACGACACCAAAAAGCGAGATATTGTCGTTGAATTGCTTGAAAAACGTGGCGTCAAACTTGTTGAGATTGCTGAGATAACGTATGATTTACAAAAACCTTATGTTAAACAACTCACCAAATCTATGTGTCTTGAGCATGTTGAACGCGTGGTAATGAAGCGTGAAGTACAAAATGCGATTTTAACTGGACTTGAACTTGATCGTTTAACTGAAGAAGGACACGTCTCTGAACCACTTCAAACGATGCTCAAAGACGACTGGGGTTTATATGGTATCGATGAAGTGTTGGCGCTTGCCATTGTCAATGTGTATGGTTCCATTGGATTTACCAATTTTGGCTATGTCGATAAGGTCAAACCAAAGATTATGCAAACCATAGATGATTTAGGAAAAGCCGATGATGTTTGCAATACGTTTTTAGATGACATTGTCGGAGCGATTGCGGCAGCCGCCGCAAGTTCTATCGCACATCGATATGCTGGATAAAGCGCACTGGATGCGCTTTTTTCGTGTCTCAAACATTCCTTTTTTATGCATTATTTGGTATACTTAAGACAACGTCTGCGAGGTGATAAAATGAAGAAGGGCGACCGAGTAAAAGGAAGAATCACAGGCATTAAACCTTACGGAGCGTTCGTGAAAGTAGGGAGTGAAAACGGGTTAATCCACATTTCAGAATTGTCCGATCAATATGTTCGTGATATTGAAGATTATGTGAGTGTTGGTGACACGGTTGAGCTTGAAGTCATAAACGTAGAAGAAGATGGTAAATTATCGTTAAGTTACAAACGATTGAATAAGCGTAAAAAGCGATACCGTATTACATTAAAAGACGGGTTCAAACCACTTGAAGAAGCGTTGCCAAAATTTATCGAAAACTATAAAAAAGCGGAAGAATGGAGCGATCATGATGCGCATGACGATTGATAAAACCTATGTATCAAAAGCAACAGATTTAGCGCTTGAACCATCGCAAAAAGCCGTTAAAAAAGCGCGTCTAAACTTATTTGAAGAAGATGGGAAACGGCTTGAAAATCACGGTTTTGCCGTTTTACCGCAACACGTTATAGAGCGTGGACTTCTTAAACGCATTCAAGCGGTTGCTGATGATTTAAAAACAATCAGTGATGTTGTGGTTTTAATTGGCGTCGGTGGTTCATACGCTGGCGCGAAGGCGGTATTAGAAGCAACATCACCGTATTTTGAGAAGCAGGGTGTTGAAATCGTTTATGCTGGGCATCATTTATCCTCAACCTATTTAAGTGCATTGCGGAAGTATTTACAAAGTAAACGCTACAGCATTATTGTAATCTCTAAGTCCGGGACAACAGTAGAACCAGCGATTGCGTTTGATGTATTAAAAAAAGATCTGGCGCAAACTGTCTCAAAAGAAGCTTTAAAAAAGCGTATTGTGGCCATTACAGATCCTAAATCAGGCGCTTTACGCACACAAGCCGATCAAGAAGGTTATCAAACATTTGATGTCCCAGAAGGCGTAGGCGGCAGGTACAGTGTGTTCAGTGCGGTAGGGCTTTTACCGCTTGCGGTTGGTGGTGTCGACATTGAATCACTGATTGACGGTGCTTATCAAGCACAAAAAGCTTTTTTAGAAGATAAGGACACGGTTGCCCATCAGTATGCTTCGTTACGGCATGCACTATATGAACAAGGAAAGCGCATGGAAATTTTTGCCTATTATGAACCAGCGTTACATGCCTTTGCGGAATGGCTTAAACAGCTTTTTAATGAAAGCGAAGGCAAAGATGGGAAAGGTATCTTTATGACAAGTGCTGCCTATACCACCGACTTACATTCCATTGGACAGTTTATTCAAGACGGGCCCAAAGATTTATTTGAGACCATGATAACATTTGACCATGTTGAAGAAGATATCCCTTCGGGTATTTATGACACCCATAGTGTTGATGCTGTTAATCGCGCTGCGCAAAACGGCGTTTTTGAAGCGCATGCCGCAGGGCAATGTCCCGCCATTCATATAAAGCTTACACGACGCGATGCCTATCACATCGGCTATATGATGCAAACGATGATGTATGCGTGCGCACTAAGCGCAACCGCACTCGGCGTAAACCCCTTTGATCAACCAGGGGTAGAAGCATACAAATCTGCGATGCGTCAGCACTTAAAATAATGCCATAAAAAAACGCCCATCATTTGAGATGGGCGCGTTTTTTGAAAGGCTTAAAGCGAACGCTGCGTTCGGTGGTTGTAACTGTAATTTCTTGAACGCTTTCAAAACACTCACCATCGCATTGGGCAATTTGGGATGCACCCATCGTGGCGTGTACGCTTTTGGCTTTTGTGTAAAACACATAACGCTTGAGTTTTACGTGTAATCCGAGGTAAACACTTGCGAACACTAACACAAGCATGAAACGGCTTAATCCGTGAACCACAATAACGTCAAAGTTATTTTCATCAAGTTTTGCGAGCGGTGTTAGTTTCATGCCTCCACCGATGAAGGCACCATTATTCATGTTGATGAGATACGCTTTCTTAAAGGTATGCTTTTTCCCATCGATGGTTGCGTGTAAGGTGAGCGGTTTGTAGGAGAAAAATGATTTTAGCGCACTCCTTAAATAACTTGAGCGTTTCTTTTTAGGCGCCATATTGACGCGGTGAGAAATTTCACCGTCCATACCCATCCCGGCACCGTTTAAGAAATACCGGGTTTCTCCATTGTATTGCATTTTCATAACGTACTGCTTATCGGGATTTTGCCGTGTTAAAGAACGCAAAAAGTCATTGCCTGAACCACTGCGTTTTAAGTACAATTGATGCTTAAAAGGTAAATTGGCGGTTTGATTAATAAAGGTATTAACCGTTCCATCCCCACCGAGTACGACAAAGCCGAACGCTTCGGGTTTTTCTTCAATATAAGCCTCTAAATCTTTTATCTTAAGCAAACTTTTAACACGAAATACGATTTTATGTTTTTTAAAATAATCGACAAGTCGTTTTGTCGTGCGTTTTGTTTTACGGTTTTTGGATAAAGGGTTGTATAACAAAATTATCATGGATGGCCCCCTATTAAGACGTATCATCATTATAGCATATCCCATGATTTTCACCATAATAAGTTCATGGTATGGTATAATTTTCACACATTGAGGAGTGAGAACATGACTTGGAAAAAAACGATTGATAATCTCTTTGCGATGCAGCAATTTGCAATTCGTGTCGCACAGTATGCAGATAAGGGATTTACTGTATGTTTAAGCGGAGAACTCGGTGCTGGTAAAACAACGTTTACACAGTTTTTTGGCGCTGCCATCGGCATTGATGAACCCATTAATTCACCAACCTTTACTATTATGAAACTGTATGACGATTCAAACTTACCCTTGGTGCATATTGATGCGTATCGTTTAGAAGGTGTTCATGAAGAACCATCGTTAGAAGATTATATTTTTGGCCCGTATGTATGTGTTATTGAATGGTATGAGCACATCAAAGGGAGCTTGCCTGATAATTATTTAGCCATTGATTTTATGCGTATAAGCGAAACAAGTCGTGAACTCATTATTAAAGGAAGTGGACGTTATGAAACCATTGCCAAAGCGCTTAGTCATTGATACAGCCACCCATGCCCGTTACGTGGGTTTATTCGAAGGAAACAAGGCGCTTTATGAAGTTTACGAAAGCGGCCACAATAATCATAGTGAAACGTTGATTCCATCGATAGAAAAAGCACTTCATGCGACGTCGATTCAGTTGGGTGACCTTGACGGCATTATTGTTGGTATTGGGCCAGGAAGTTACACAGGGGTTCGCATTGGCGTAACGGTCGCAAAAATGTTTGGATGGACACTCTCGTTGCCTGTTTTCACCGTTAGTTCACTGGCCTTAATGGCGAGTGCGCATGAAAGCGACCAACCCATTATCCCAACGATTGATGCAAGAAGAGGCAATGCATTTTTGGGTGTTTATCACTATGAAAATAGTATGTTAACAAGACTTGAAGAAGACCAGCACACGGCATTAGAGCCTTTCTTGAAAACCCATCAAGGCATGCGCTGTGTGCATGAAGGGAAGCCCAATCCACGGGTCTTATTCGACTCGCCATTGGTACAGTTGATCGACAATATCCACACGCTAGCGCCACACTATTTGCGAAAAACCGAAGCGGAGCGCAACCTTGAAAGCTGAGCAAGGTGTAGCCATTCGACCCATGCATATTCGTGATATCCGGTTTGTGCATGCGCTCGAACAGTCAACGTTTGGCAAAAGCTTTGGGGAAAGCATGCTTTATGAAGAAATTATTAATAATCAAGCGGCACATTATGCACTGATGACAAACGATAATGAGCGAATTGGCTATATCGGGTTGCGCCGCTTAGATAAAGGCGCTGAGATTACTACCATCGCTTTGCGTGAAGAAGATCGTGGAAAAGGGTTTGGAACAGTGTTATTAAAATATGGTGAAACGGTGTGTAAACGCTGGGGTGTGCTAACGTTAACCCTTGAAGTGCGTCCTTCGAATAAGGTTGCACACGCCTTTTACAAACGACACGGTTTTCAAGTCTCAGCAACCAGAAAAAACTATTATAACGATGGCGAAGATGCCTACTTAATGACAAAACAGTTAGGAGGCGAGCACGATGATCGTACTCGCAATCGAAAGCAGTTGTGATGAAACAAGCGTAAGCATCAATAAAGATGGCACAACCATTTTAAGCAATGTTGTGCTATCACAAATAGCGTTGCATGCAAAGTATGGTGGCGTTGTGCCTGAAATCGCATCGCGTGAGCACGTTAAAGGGATTACCGCTGTGTTTGAAGAAAGTTTTGAAAAAGCACACATTGCGCCTGAAGATGTTGATCTTGTGGCAGTAACCGAAGGGCCCGGGTTAATCGGTAGTCTTCTTATTGGCATAAATGCGGCGAAGGCATTTGCTTTGGCGCGGAATATTCCGATTATCGGTGTTCATCACATTGCTGGACACGTTTATGCCAACGCCATTGAAGCACCCCTTGAGTTTCCATTAATCTGTCTTGTTGTTTCTGGGGGTCATACGGAGCTCTTAAAAATGAAAAGCCATTACCATTTTGAAAAACTTGGCGAGACGAAAGATGATGCCATCGGAGAAGCATATGATAAAATTGCGCGCGTTTTAGGCATTGGTTATCCAGGCGGTCCAGCCATTGATGAACGCGCCCAAGCCTATAAAAAAAGCGATCGCTATCCCATGCCACGTGTTTCGACAGACAATCCATATGATTTTAGTTATAGCGGATTAAAAAGCCATGTGATCAACATGTTAAACCGTATGCGCATGAAAGGTGAACCGCTTGATGTTGATAAAATGTGTGCAAGCTTTCAAGAGGCAGCGGTTGAGCATTTGATCCAAAAGAGTCTCGATGCGGTGAAAGCGGTGAATGCAAAAATGTTTTTAGTGGCTGGCGGTGTTGCGGCGAATTCACTGCTTAGAGCACGCGTTCAAGAGACATTTGATTTTGTGAAGGTTGCGATGCCACCGTTTGAGTATTGTACAGATAATGCGGCAATGATTGGCGTTGCAGGCTACTATAAATATATAACGCATCAAAAAGTTGACACACTCGATATGAATGGGCGTTCTCGCTTAGCGATTGAATAAAAAATGTTCGCATCTCAAAGCGTTTTAGTAAACAGATTTATTCATGATGCGGTATGATAATACTATAAGGGTAAAAAAGGAGTGTGACACAAATGAAAGGTTTATTAATTGCCTTACTTATTATGGTTATTTCAACGGTTGGGATTCCGTTGCTTTTGGTGGGATTAATGTATGATAGTTCTACAGAATCCGATATGCCAGTGGAATTGTATACCGACGATGCGGATGCCATGCAAATGCTTTTGGAAAGCATTGATGAATCGATTGCTTTTGTTTTAGAAGATGATGCCAACGATTTTACGTTTCGTTTAACACAGGACATGGTAAATGTTGCAATCTTTAATGCCATTCGTGGTATGGATGATGAAACGGAAGCTATTAACCCAGATTATATGCCGACAGAAGATTGCGAAAGTGCTTCATGTAAATATATTATCGAAGAAATGATTGACATCAATGAATCAAACAGTGTGTTTTTGCGCGTACACGGGGTGTGGGTAACGTTTGAAGAAGATGAGTTTCATCTTAATGTTGGGTATGAAATCCAGCATAATGACGGGTTCACGTTTAAATCAACCGTAAAAACAGAATTCACATTACAAGATGATGCCGAAGCAGGCCATTATTATTTCGCCTTTAACCGCGTTAGGATAGGGAATCTTCCATTGCCAAAGGCACTCTTTTCAACACTGACCAATCTTGCCTTTAACCTTGGCGATATTGATGCTGAGACACTTGAAGAAGAGATACCGCTAGGTGATCTTGATATTCGCGATTTTAGTTATACTTTAAAGCGTAGCGATATCACAGATTTATTACGCGAACAAAGTGCAGAAGAAAATGACCCAGCATTAGAAGTGGCGGCGGTGTTATTACAAAGTGTGTTTGATAACGACTTGTTTAGTTTTAAAGTACAAGAAGGCGCATTTGATTTTAATCTTCGTATGTCACTAATTCGTAATCCCGAAGATACTGAAATACCGGCTTATTTACAAGCTATGCATACGGCAGAAGGCACGTTTGACCCGGATGCATTCGACCCAGAAAAACATTTTGAGACATTATTTGAAACCTTCGTATACAATGCCGCGTTTTCAGGTGATGAGACGTATGCACTCACCATTAATCAACGCAGCTTTAATAAATTGCTTTATCATCAGTTAGAAGGGTTTGAAGAGTTCCGATTCCCATTTGACTATACCGATTCTAGTGGTGATGAACAAACCTTAACATTCGCGTTTGAAGCCCTTTGGATAGATATTGATGTCGTTGATGATAATGGTGATTCAAGTGTCGTTTTACATCTTAATGGGTTATTCGATTTTGGCGGAATTAAATCGCTCTTGACGATTCGCGCTGATGAAGTTCTTGATTATGAGGACAATGCGTATGCCTTTGATATTACCGAAATTGCGCTTGGAAAAGACCCAACGAAAGACGATTATTTGAGCATCACAGACCTTGAACCGATCAAACGATTACTTGGCGATATTGATAATTTTGGTTTTGGCTACATAAGTGATGAATACTACATTGTAATCGATACGGGTGGCCTTGAAACCATCTTTGATGAAGGGGCTGGCCAAGATTTGATCGATGTTACAGCGATTACCTTGGTTGATAACGCCATCCGCATTGAGGTTGAACCGACGAATCCTGAACTAAAAGGAACGCTTGATCAATTTACAGGGGCTGTTAAAGACGTCTTTAAAGACAACACGTTAAAGAATAATCTTGAAACACGCTTTGAAGACTTTGATGAGGATTCTCCAGAAAAGAAACTGATTGACATTGTGGGTGATATTGGGGATAAACTTGAGAATGATGAGATGCCTGATCAAGAAACCATTGAGACAATGGTTGACACGTTATCCACCATGGACCCAGCAAGTCGCGATGCATTCCTTGATGCCCTTAAGGAGACCATGGATCCAGCTATATTTGATGAATTTGAACAAGAGTTTGGCTGGTAAGCAATCATAAAAAAGCGGTGACATGGGTCACCGTTTTTGATGGGAAATTGTTCAGTGGTTATTGATAAGTAGCTCGTAAAGCGTTTCTGGTCGTTCAGCGTAATGGGTCGGATTGGCTTCTTTTAACAGTGCGGCATCATCATAACCCCAACCAACTGCAATGATGGGTAGTGATATCTTGTGACACGCATCG
>PWME01000255.1 GCA_003559235.1 Mollicutes bacterium
TTTATTGGCAAGAAACTTCCGAGTTTCCAAATCCTTTGCATATATGGATTCGGGAATACGATCGATGATAGTACGCAACAGCAACCGCTCTTGATCAAGCCTTTCTTCAGCTTGCTTTCTTGCGGTAACATCCAGGACAGTGGATACCATCAATTGACTCTCCGGCAATGGTATATTTCTGGCGCAAACATAAAAAGGGCCATCCCCGCCCCGGGTAAGCGGGATATCTTCCCAGTACATTCGATCCGGGTCACCGCTTTCACAATCCTCCAATACTCTTTTCCTGATTTTTTGGCGAATGCCGGGGTCTTCATAAACCACCTTCCAGAAAGCATCTGACTTCGAAAGCGCCTTCCTTGTCGTCCGATAGATTTCCGGAAATTTATCATTCATGTAACGAAACTCTACAGAGGGCTTTACCGAGTTCAGGGCTATACCAATGGGAAGGTGATCCATGATCGCCTTGTTTAATGTTTCTTGTTCCCGCAGGGCCTGCTCGGCCCGCATACGTCCGGTGATATTACCTACCCTTTCTGCAAAAGCGTTAATAAGCCATTGCTCTTCCGACAGAAATAGATTCCGGCGTTTATCCGGGACATTTTCTGTATAACCCACTTCGATCTTTCCTGCCTCAACACCGTTTACATAAACGGGTGCGGTTTGCATCCATTTCGTTTCTGTGAAGTTTGCCGTACGAAACTCACGGTTGTCAATCACTATCCTGGCGCAAGCGATTTCAGGATATTTCCAGCTTTTTGGCAGAATCTCAGCAACTTCCTGATATATCTCATCCAGAGTAATGCCTTCCCTTTCAATGATTTCGGACAAGCCGTAAAAAGCATTTAGCTCTTTATTACGTTCTCTGAGCTGTTCCTCTGCCTGTCTGCGCCTGGTAATATCCTCGAATGTGGTAAAGACCTGAGACGGCTTCTCCCCGCCGGTTTGATAGAGGGGGACAGATGAAATGGACAGCCAGACATATCTGTCTTTTCCCGGAATGAAAACTCCCCTGGTGACCGGCCCGAATTTTTTTCCTGTTCGCAAAGCTATCATGGCAGGATGATCAGCTCCGGATACCTTTCGGCCATTTTCCCTTATCATTTTCCATCTCGGGTCCCTGGAGGTCTTGCCCTTCATCTGATCGAAAGTCAAGCCGAGAATTTTCTCCGATGCCGGATTGGCATAGGAAATGGTCCCATCGGCATCCTGATAAATAACACCCGGAGTCATGGTCTCGAAAAGACGGCGGTGCTTCTCTTCACTCTCACGCAACGCTTCTTTGGACTGATTGCACCCGGCCAGTTCTCTCTCTTTGGTAATTTTCTCCTCAAACAGACGCAAAGCCATTTTGAGGCTCATGTTCCAAACCGTACTATTGCTGTTCCTATCCACAAAACCGTAAAAGGTAGTGCTTTCCATTTTTGTTACGGTTTCCGGATCGTGACGGGATAATATAAAAACGACCGGCAGGTCATGGTCTTTCAGAATAATATTAGCGATCCGGGTCCCGTCCATTACAGTACCGGGGTAAATATCCATGAGAATAAGATCAATACCGGAAATATTATCAACAGCTCCGAAAGCCTGCTCACCGGAATAAACCGGAATGACCTTGTAACCGAACTTTTCAAGATCCATTTTCCGGTTCAGGGATGCCTCCTCATCATTATCAACCAGCAGAATTGTTTTGTGACTTTCACTCCTCATAATTTATTCCCGGACTGGCATTGCCCTATATAGTACATACGTTAAAACAGGATAAATATATTCTAATATAAACAATAACCTTTTACAAAATCCGGGAACTCCCGGGTCATTTTGGTTCCTTTGATCAAAAAGGAATAATCATTGGAAATACTGCGGTAACTGTCGGTTTTGTGACGCCAGCGACAGCGTTTGATCACCAAATAGACGAATTTGCCCTGTACCGGAAAGTCCTGTATCGTTTTCTCCTCATAAAAGCCTTTGCTTTCAACATGATCTTATACCCATTGAGCAAGGGCACAAGATACCATCCCTTACCCCGGATAATTGTATAATGGGGGTCGAATCCTCCGCATCTTCGGCTTCTTCCGGCGGTATAATGATGGGGATCAAAACACGTTTAGTACATGGTTACAATTTAGCAATTATCCCGGTATTATCCAGTTGCTCACCGGAACCGGTTACTACTTCAATTCAGCTTCATGACGTATCTTTCTGTTGAACAGCTTTCCAAATCATTTGGCATCAAACCCCTGTTTGAAGGGCTCACATTCGGTCTGTCCAGGGGTGACAAGACCGCACTTGTGGCTCCCAACGGTACGGGTAAATCGACGCTGCTGAGGGTTCTGGCCGGCAGCGAGACCCCGGACGAGGGGAAAGTAATGATTCGTAATGGTGTTCGCGTCGGTTTTCTCGAGCAGGAGCCTCGTCTTGAGGATCAGCTGACCATCAGGGAGTCCATTTCCCGGGACCGGTCCGACGTGGTCAATATCATCCGGCGCTATGAAGAGGCGGTAAAAGCTCAGGCGGAGAATGTAACAGAAGCTTCGAGACAGGAATACGACCAGGCACTTGCCGCCATGAATGCCGCCGATGCATGGGATTACGAACAGCGCATGCAGCAGATACTGGTCAGGCTGGACATTCATGAACTGGACCGGAAAATTGCTTCACTCTCCGGCGGAGAGCGAAAACGCGTCGCCCTTGCCTTTGTCCTGCTGGATGATCCCGACATCCTGCTGCTTGACGAGCCGACCAACCATCTTGACATTGAAATGGTCGAGTGGCTGGAAAACCATCTTGCAAAAAGCACGACTACCCTGCTGATGGTGACCCACGACCGCTATTTCCTCGATCGTGTATGTAATCACATTATCGAAATTGATCAGGGTAAGCTGTACCATCACAAGGGAAACTACTCTTATTATCTGCAAAAAAAGACCGAACGGCAGGAAATTGAAGAGCAATTTATCAACAAGGCCGGACAACTGCTAAAAAAGGAGCTTGAGTGGATGCGTCGCGCACCCAAGGCCCGCGGGACCAAGGCGAAGTCACGCATCTCCGCTTTTTACGAAACCGAAGAAAAGGCAAAACAGCAAACCGGCGGACCCGGGCTGCGACTCAACATCTCCATGCAACGGATGGGGAAAAAGATCCTTGAGCTTAAAAAAGTGAGCAAGGCATTCGGCAATACGGTGATACTGGACAATTTCTCCTACTCATTCAAGCGGGGCGAACGCATTGGTATCATCGGCAAAAA
>PWME01000051.1 GCA_003559235.1 Mollicutes bacterium
AATATTGAGATTATTTTTTCGATGCCTCAAGCATCAAGTCCGTCATAAGTCGTGAAAACTCTGCTGGGTCATCAATAGGATAGCCTTCAAGCAACAATGCTTGGTGATACAGCACATTTGCATAATCATCGATTTTATCTGGGTTGGCTTTATGCACTGTTTCTAACGCCCCAAATATTGGGTGTTCTGGATTAATCTCTAATATTTTATCCGCTTTGAGTTCCGGTTGATTTGGTAAATTACGCAACACTTTTTCCATTTCCATGCTGATGCCCTCACCGCTTACGATGCATACAGGCGCATCTTTTAATCGTCCTGATAGTGTGACGGTACTTACCTTTTCACCAAGTGATTCTTTTATCGCATCCAACAAATCTTTATGGGTGGTGGTTTTTTCTTTTAACGCCGCTTTCGCGTCTTCATCGATAAAGTCGTTTTCAGCTTGTTGGACACTTTTAAATGGTACACCATCATAATCCGCTAAGACTTGAACCATAAATTCATCAATGTCGTCGGTAAACAACAATACATCAATGTTTTTATCCTTAAATGCGCCAAGTTGTGGCCGTGCTAATATTTCAGATTTTGATTTGCCTGTTACATAATAAATCGCTTCTTGTGACTCAGACTTTTGATCCATGTATTCTTTTAAGGTAATATAATCATCGTTTTGCGCGGTTTTAAACATCAATAAATCTTTTAAGCTATCTTTGTTGGCGCCAAACTGATCATAAACACCATACTTCAGTGTTGTTTTGTATGTGTCATAAAACGTGATGTATTTCTCACGGTCATTGGCAAGCAGCTTTTCAAGTTCATTGCGAATTTTTTTCTCTATATGACGCGCAATGGCTTTTAATTGACGGTCATGTTGCAACATTTCACGCGAAATATTTAACGTTAAATCCGCAGAATCAACTAAGCCACGCACAAAGCGGAAGTGATCAGGAATTAAGGCTTTGTTTTTGTCTTCAATAAAGACGCCTTTAGAATACAGTTGCAAGCCTTTTTCATAATTTTCGGTATAAAAATCATGCGCCGGTTTTTGTGGAATAAAAAGCAGTGCAGTATAAGTCAGTTTCCCCTCTACACTCGTATGAATGGTATGAAGTGGTGCATCAAAGGCATTAAATTGCCGTTTATAAAAGGTTTCAACCGCTTCATCAGTCAACGCACTTTTGGGTTTTTTCCATAAGGGAATCATTGAGTTAAGGGTCTCACGCTCAACGCGCTTTTCACCATCTTCTTCTTTTTCAATCGGTAAAGTGATTGGATAGCGAATATAATCACTATATTGTTTAACCAATGATTGCAAGGTGGCGGTTTTTAAATACCGAGAAAAATCGAGTTCTTCATCACTATTATCTTCTCGTAAGTACACGGTAATTTTTGTGCCAATGGTATCGCGCTCAATCGACTCAATTTGGTAGGTTGCCGACCCCTTTGAACGCCAGCGATACCCTGATGATTCATACGCTGAGCGGGTTTCAATTTCTACCATATCTGCGACCATAAAGGCACTGTAAAAGCCAACCCCAAATTGACCAATCATATCAACCTCTTGCTTTTCAACTTTTTCTAAAAATGCTTTTGACCCGCTCTCCGCAATCGTACCTAAATTATGAATAAGTTCTTCTTCACGCATGCCGATGCCGTTATCTTCAATACTGAGTGTGCGGGCTTCTTCATCAACGCTAAGGTCAATAGAATAGTCTTCTGCCCCCTGAATGGTTTCATCCACAAGCGATAAATGGTGACGTTTATCAATCGCATCGGACGCATTTGAAATGAGCTCACGTAAAAAGATGTCTTTGTGTGTGTAAATGGCGTTGATCATTAAATCGAGTAACTTTTTTGATTCGGTTTTAAAATATTTTGTTTTTGCCATCTGGCATCCCTCCGTTTCCAATGACGATTTTAGGCGAAAGGATACGCTTTGTCAAGTCAAGCGGGTTGTTGAGTATGTTGGTGCGCTATGGATTCCTTTGATGAAACAGGGCTTGAGGCTTCTTCGATGCGGTCGTAATACTGCTGGAGTTGTTGATCGGTAAGCGTCGATACATGAAACCGTAAACGATTCGCAAAGGCTTCTGGGGTTAGACCACATGCATTTTCAACTTTATGGTGACGTGTAATAATCATGGTCTTAAACGAAATCTTTGTATGCGAACTGACAATCATCTGTTGTTTTTTTACCAAATCCATCGCCTGTTTAAAATCCATCTTTGATTGGTTTGCATCATCTAAGGTTTTTACGATATAACACCCAGCTTTATCAATAACAATATGATCAACATCAATAATTTCATCCACTGCATACAAATTGTCAAAACGAAGATGACTTAAAATTTCACATTGAGCAGCCCGCATCGCTAAAACACTAGACACAAACCGATAATCTAACTGTGCCTTACGGCTTGCATACGCAACGCTGAAAGGAATCTTTGTCATCCGTGCATACTGTGATTGTTCATAATGCGCTCTTTCTGCACGCTCTTTAACAACAAACCCAACAATAAGCGCTGAGATGCCAAGCATGACCATCGATACGAGCCATAATATAACCACAAGCGCCCCTTGATGATGCGTTGAAGCAAAAGCGGTAATGATAATTACGTTTAAGGTGAACAACCAAATCGCCATGACACGACTTTTATTGAGTACCATCATATGTATCCCTCCGCATTGCTTATAGCATGCAAAGGATTATAAAAAAAGCCCCTGTGGGACTTCGTCAACGTTTTGGACAGTTTGGCAATCACATTACAAACGTTCCGTATGGATGGTATATTGTTTTGTAATATGGCGTTTGTGTGATGTAAAGGCAACCGCAATCAAGCTATAGTTCATCAAGAACAAAAAAACTGCCACATCTAAGGATGCCTCAAATCTTTCAACCGCAAAAGGATAAATGGCAAAATACAAAAAACTCGTTGTTAAAGTAACGACTTCTAAAACACGATATTTAACCGTATTGAGTGTTGCATTGGTTTCTAAATACGCCATGCGCTTTGGTTCTGTTTTGCCAAGCAATGCAAAAATCATCAATGTGGCAAGGGCAAAAAGATTTACAACCATAACGAGGGTAATGATGACAATGGTTACTTCGCCGTCATCAACTTGTAAGTAAAATGCTGAAACGATAAACGCACAAAACAGTAAAACCACATAAACAAGACTATCAAGCACCCGCGTTTTACGAATGGTTTTTTCAGAATCAGGGTGAATAAAAACAAGGT
>PWME01000022.1 GCA_003559235.1 Mollicutes bacterium
GATGATGATACATAAGTAAATGCACCCGCTAAGGATAGTTCATAAACAACCGTTTTGCTTTGTTTGGTTAATGCATCAAACCGCGCTTCATTATCCGCAATGATATTCGCTTGTTCGCGCAAATCAGTAATATCATGGGCTAATACGACAAACTCACCTTCTTGTGGTGCGTATGCATTCACACGAAACCACTTATCTAAGGCTTGTGAATAACTTTCAAACGCATCGGATGTTCCGAAGATGGCAACATCGCCATAACGTTTAATCCAAATGTTTTCCGTATCTGGCAATACTTCAAGGACCCGTTTGCCAAGTAACTGTGCTTTCTTGATGCCAATGAGTTTTTCAAAAGCGGGATTACAATCAATAAACCTATAATCAATCGGCGTGTTCGATGCGTCTGTAATAATGCGGTGGTGGGCAAAAGGGACATCTGTTTCTTTAATGATTTTATTGTAACGCGAAGCAAGCTGTTCTTTTGAAATCATCGCCACATATAAACTAAACGCAACAAGCACTTGCACAAGGGATTCTTGCATGGCATCAATGGGGAATGCGCGTAGATAAAGCGCATCAATAACGATATGCGGCACAACAATCAACGCCGTCACAAATGGCAACCATTGATACTTCCATAAGCCACAAAGCACGATAACCACATAAACAAAATGCACCACAAAACTGTGTGCGGTGTGGTGCACATGCCAAACAAGTGATGTCATGAATACTAAAATGGTTCCTAAAATGATAATAATCTGTTTGAACTTCGTGGGCATTCAAAGACTCCTTAGTGAAGACGTGGCATGTCCTTCCTTAAGAAAAGTATACACGATTATTGATCAATAACCAAAAAATGTTTATCAATATCGCACACAAACATCATCGCAATGCCAAACACTATTTACACTTTATAAAGAATAATTTGATCTTTTTCATCAATCTGCACGGTCGTTTCATGTAAATTACCATGAAATAAAGAAACCGTGTTGGCGCGAATAAGGCCGAGCGGAACCAGTTTTTTATTTGAAGCTTCGTAAATATCAAGGCTAAGTTGTGTGATGCTTGCATAATCAAGTGGGAATGATGACTTAAAGAATGATGGTGCTTTTAAAATCACAATCGCTGCGTTGTCTTTCCCTGTTTCATGCGGTTCAATCGACAATAAGTCATCATAAAACACTTCAGTTTTTGGAAACATAGATAGTTGCCCTAATAACAATGATACTATCTTATTGGAAATAATCGTATTATCAATATCAAAATCTCTGATTAAAGCATCGTTTTTCGGATCCAACAACTCAACGATGATATGCACATGCTCGTTATCTAAAGCGTGCCGTAAATACAGTAAATTGTTCATAACGTTTGCATCAAGCTGATCTGCAGGGACCGTTTCATCGCTTAACAATAATACATAAACGGGGGTTTTCAAATCATTCAAGCGTTTGCCCAGTGATTCAATCGCATCATTTGCGACATGCTCAACCTTAAAGTGGCTCTTATAAAGTCTTTCATAGGAGTGAAAGGCATAGTCAATGAACGGCCGTTTATTGTTATCACCGACAATGATGACATGACGGTCGTGGTTTTCTTGTATCGGATGTAATTTTACACCCTCTGAAGCTTGCAAAGTATTGCCATGATGCAACGCTTTAGTAGCATGGGCTGAGGTTAAAACAAAAACGCCATGCTCGGTACGCTTTAAAGGAATCGCGTGGGAAAAGGTTTGTAAAACGGTTTCTATTGTGGTGTTTTCTACATGATGGACTTGCGCACCTTTAAAGGAAAAAAGCGCCAAATAAACGTCTTCAATCATTGCATGAATGATGGTTTGGGCCATAATTTGGCCTAAGCGACGGTCAAAGCAAATCGGTACGATTGAATAGTCCTTTAAGGACATCACTGTATCGCGTAAGGCTAAGACTTTTTCTTTGGTCGCAAACTGCTTAACTTCAGTTAAAATCGATGTGCTTTTGGAGATATTCAGTTGCCCTAAGGTAAGCATGATTTTAATGATGTTCAAATCGCCTTTTGATAGCTGTTCTTCTGTGACAGAAAGTGGTTCTTTATTCATGACAATAATCGTATCACAAAGTTCTATGGATATGTCGCGCAGTTCACTGTGATTGAGTGGATTGCCATGTTTAATTAAACAATCTAAACGCTTCATGGTTTGTTTTTTAACGCCAGTTTGCATCATCGCACTGCGAATTTTCTCTTCTGCTTCGTGGCGATTAACATCGGATAAAATAAGCACCGACAATCGACGTGATACCAACCCTTTAACGTTGAGTAAATCCGCCACAAGTTCAGGGATTTTGTTGTTCCAGTTGAGAATAACAATGTGCTGATTCAAATAAATCCGTCCACTTGAGGTTTGCTTACGCTCAAAGTAATCTTTGAGTGCATTGGTAGTTAACGCGATAATTGTCCCTGAAAATAACACGATGCCTGTGATGAGAACAAGGACGGCTAAAAATAGTGTTTGTGGGTTTTCGATAACCATAATCGAGTTAGGGCTTAAAAGCCATGTGATACTACCCAGCGCAAACGCCTCAACAAACGTTTCAAACGTATCATCAATAATTAATGCGATGATGGCTGCGATAATGAGTACTAAAACATTAATAAATAGCATCATCGCAATCACAAATAAACGCGGGGTTTTATGGGTTTTAACACTTAGAGTTGAACGCATCGCTTTCAGGCGATTAAGCAGTTTTTTCATGATGAACCTTCCCATATTTAGACATTAATTTGCACGTTTCTTTTTCATTAAATCAAAATCCGCAGCACGATAAAGATCGCCATCAAATTTAGACGCTTCATCAAGGGCTGCTACGCCTGCATAAAACGTTAATGCATACTTTTTTAACATCGCATCATCGTCGATAGCTGCTTCTAAAGTATCTAAAAATGTAATGAGTTCCTTTTTATCACGCATACCAATCATAAATTCATCGCCGCCAATGCGACCAACAAATGCGCTTTTCGGGCGAAGCGATTTTGAATGCTCGGCAAAACGCTTTAATACATCATCGCCTTCTACGTGACCATAACGGTCATTAATGCTTTTAAAATCATTTAAATCACATACCGCAACCGCGAAGGATACCCGCGCTTTTTTCGCGCGTCTTACGGCCGCTTCAAGGCGTTCAAAAACACCACGGCGGTTTAATAAGTTTGTGAGCGCATCGGTGCGCGCAACTTTTTCTAACGATGCCATTAAATGA
>PWME01000001.1 GCA_003559235.1 Mollicutes bacterium
AGCAACAATGCCGGCAGCATATTCGCAACTTTTACGGATTTAATTTCCATAAAAGTTAAGCCCATTGCCACAAGAATAATACTTCCAACCATCGATACTGAATCAATCATAGGCGTGGTTAAAACATCTCCTGCAAAGAGCGCGAGCAAGTAAATGCTTCCTTGATAGACAAGAATACTGATTGCCGAAAAGATTACCCCAATGCCTAACACTGCCGCAAGCAACATTGCGGTCACAAAGTCTAAAACACTTTTTACTAGTAAAATTGTGTAATCGCCTGTTAAACCATCTTCAATCGCACCCAAAATAGCCAGCGATCCAACACAAAAAATCAATGTCCCAGACACAAACCCTTTTGCGAGTGGTGGTAAGCGATACGTTTTTTCAATGTGATTGGCGAAGCGATTCAACGCGCCATCAATATCAATACGCGTCCCAATTAAGGTGCCTATGACTAAACTAAGCAATATTAACAGTTCACCTTCGGTCGCAAAATTGCCACTTTCATCAATCACAAGAAATGTTTGTAAAAACCAGCCAGTAGAAAAAAGCGCAATACTTAGTCCAATGGTAAACATGAGTGCTTTTTGCATGTTTTCAGGCAAGCCTTTTTTGAAAACGACCCCAACAATCGATGCGATGACAACCGCAGCTGCATTAATTAATGTACCCATATGTTAGTCCTCTCATTATGTATGCTTCCATTATACACAAAAAGGGACCATTTCGCATACAATTTGACGATAAAAACCCCGTGTGCATGCTATAATGGGTTTGAAAAGAGGTGGCTTCCATGCGAACAATCGTCATTACCGGTGCAACCAGTGGTGTTGGCCGCGCGTTGGTTGATTATTTTGCCAAGCAAGGTGAGCGCGTTATCGCAATTGGTAGAAATGAAGCACGATTAAAGCGTTTGGTTGAAGCGCTTGATAAAACGCACAAAGGGCATCATACTGAAACCATTACCGCAGATTTCGCCTCATTAAATGCCATTGCCAAAGCGATAAAAACGTTAGAGACCATTGCGCCTGATGGCATCGATGCTTTCGTGCATAATGCGGCGATTGTGCCACGAGCGAAAAAACGGACTGAAGACGGGTTTGAACTGCAGTATCAGGTAAATCATCTTGCGGTGGTCTTATTGACCTTAAAACTTCGTCCCCTTATTGAAAAACGCAAAGGCACAGTGATTATTACCGGGTCAGAAGCGCATCAACGCGCCCGCTTTGATGAAAAAGATTTGCAGGCATTAAAAAAATATCATCCATTTCGTTCGTATTGTCGCACAAAACTGTATAACTTAATGTTCACCCATTTTGCAAGACGGCGGCTTTCGAATGATTCGATACGCTATGTATGTGTACATCCTGGTCGTGTTAAAACTGAAATAGGTACGAAAGACACCTCGAAATTTCATGCCATATTGTGGAAGTTTTTTACCCGAAAAGGGGCTATGCCTGAAGCGACCATTCCAACGTATGATATGTTGTTAAATGCCAAAACCATCGATAAACCTTATTTTTATTTAGGAAAACCTATTGAAGGTAAGGCCGTAGCTTTAGATGCAAACAAACAAGCGAAGCTATTTCAAGTTGCGTTAAAAGAACTCAAACCATATTTATAACAAAAATCGCTCGTTGGTGCGATTTTTGTGTTATGGAGTTCTTCCCCCAGGCCCAGGGATACCATCAGGGGGACCCGGTGTATGATCATCATTATCATCATCGCGATCATCCTTATCGTTATCACCATTTGAATGGGGAGGACCAGGGCGATCTGTCATGCTTGGAATATTGACAGGAATATTTTGGGCTTCAAGCTTTTCGCGCAGGCGATCAACAGGCGTATCGGCATAGGTTTGGGCATCTTCACCGGTTTTTTCAACAAGTTGTTGGATGAGACGATAACGCATGACGCCCATATTCATTGCGTTTGCCCGTGCGCTTTCTTCGTCGCTTGGGTTTTGTTGGTTACCACGAATCATGTACCCACCTTGGACGCGTTCTGCAACAAAATCCGGCACGCGTGAAGCAATCATTCCTTGCATGGCATCGCGCTTGTTTAAATCTTTACTATCGACATCAATTAAGATGGCGGGGTTGTTTTCATCAAGCAGTTCAGCCTCAATGGCATAATCAATTAATAACTCTATGCTTTCGATGTAGGTAGTGCCTTTGTGTTTGCGCATCTGATGCTCTAATTGGTCACCTGAATAGTGTGCGCGTACCGCAATTAAATCGTCGTTTTCATCAAAGTCCATCTCAATTAGTGGATTGATTTCTACATAAACAGTGCTATAGGCATCTATTGGTCTTTCGATATTTGTCAGTAAGACGATAAAGGCAATCGCAACCACAAATATTGTAGTGGCTACTCTAAGTGAAGGCGATTTTCTAAAAGGACTAGGTTTTTGCGCTTGTTTAAAACGCGGATCTGCTTTTATATTCCGATTTACATCTGGGGTTGCTTTTTCAGCCGCATCATAAATGTGGTTTTTAATCGTTTTTTCGTTATGCATCGTCTTCACCTGCCTTTCTTCGTAATTTCTTTAACGCGTTTTGATACATCCACGTAATCGTTCCAAGTGGTTTTTGTAAGGTAGTTGCAATATCTTTATGTTTTTTTCCTAAGACGACATGTTCGATAATAACATGCTTTTCATCATCACTTAAGACAGCGAGTAATTGTGCTAAATAATACGTGTTTTCACTTGCATCCTGTTGTCCACCAAAGAGGCCTTCAACTTTTTCATCTTCTAAATAAAGTTCGCGTTTGCGCCGGTTATAAGCGTTAATGGATAAGTTTCTTGCAATCGTTGTTAACCATGCCACAAATTTTTGTTTGGGGCGATATGAAGGTAACGATTCCAGCATTTTCAAGTAAGTTTCTTGCATTATGTCTTCCGCAAGGCTTTCATCTTTGAGCACAAGCAAGGCTGTATAATAAACCTGAACGCGCGTCGCTTCATAAACGGCATCAAAGTGGGATAGATTCCCTTTTTTCAAGGCTTTTACATGGTGCGTTAAAGTTTTTTCATCCATCGTGTTCGCCGCCCTTTTTACGGCCCTTCATACTACTAACAAACAAAGGGCCTGATTTATTGGTGTGTATGCACTGTTTTTTTCCTACAATGCGTCGTGTTGCCGCTTTATAGTCCTCATAAGCAGTGCCAAAAATCGTTGATAACCATGCTTCCTCACGCTGAATTTGATGTGCAAACGCCATGCCCA
>PWME01000021.1 GCA_003559235.1 Mollicutes bacterium
AAGAAATGGCAGACCTGGTGCCAGGCCGATGTCATCTTCAGGACATGTTTCGATCAATACGATGCATCTGGCCAAAGGGCTTGAATTCCGCGCGGTGGTGGTGATGGCCTGCGACGATGAGGTCATCCCGCTTCAGAGTCGGATGGAGTCAGTTACCGACGAATCTGACCTTGAGGAGGTGTACAACACCGAACGACATTTACTTTATGTGGCCTGTACGCGGGCGCGGGATCAGTTACTGGTGACGGGGGTGGAGCCGGGGTCGGAGTTTTTGGAGGATATGGGTTAATTGACTTTAAAAAAATATAGAAGATTATGTAATTCATTAATTGCTATAGGCTTAGACGATGGGGATGCATGAGACGACATTTAAGATATTCAGGAGCTGAGATTGAGACAGATCGCTTTGCTTTCAACCCAAGAGATCCAGGTGATCAAAGTCGCCAGGAAGTACGGAATTATTCTTTATTACAAAGGCAATTCAGGATATCGCTTCAAAGTTTCGAACAAAAAAGAACATTAAGGCATCAAAGGCGTAACAGAAATCTTGAGCTAAATCACATCGATTATATCAAGCTTCATTTTTTCGATGTCTATAAGGTTAATGAATTTAAATCCCAATACAGAGATGAGTTCGGGATTGTTCCGGTAAAATTCACGGATTTTAATAGAGAGGGTTTATTCGCAATTGAGAACGAGGGAAAGTTTAATCAATTTCTGGATGCAATACTGACCTTTACCGAGCTTGAAGATCCAGCACAGTCGGATGAATACCCAAAGAAAATTCGGTTTATAAAATCTTTCGACGGGTTTACACGGGAGGATGTATTAAATCTGGAAGAGACCAGATCTCATGTGGTTCTGGATCCATTTAGAAATACAGAAATATACGGCGATATAACTGAACCACTATCATATAGCCTGCGCGAGTATCTCATAGAGAGAAATATTGAATTTAATTACGATGGTGCATCAGAAACCATTGTTCTCAACCATCCGGATCATGAAACACTCATTGAAATAGCCGATAATTTTGACCATCTCCAGTCCGTCTCATCAAGAGATAGCGGAGTGATACGTCCGTCTCCTTTTGGCGAAGAAATTCGTGAGTTTCCTTTTTCTGTTAATATCGAAGGGATTGACGATCTCCCAATAATTGGGATAATTGATACAGGAGTCAGTGATCAAACTCCTGTAGCTCCATTGTTAATACGAGCAGATCCTCCATTCGATCTGACTCGTACCGATCCGTTTGATGATGACGCGGATCATGGGACCGGGGTGGCGACATTGGCTGCATTAGGTATAACTCCGATTCCGGAATATGAAGACGAGTATCAGGCCGATGCAAGAATTTTGCCGATAAAAATTTTAGATGACTCAAGCGGCTCGATCAATCAAAATGACGTGTTCGGACTTATTCGAAGAGCTCATCAAGAGTTGGGCGTTCGGCTTTTTGTCTTGACGATTACCTGGTTAACTCCCAAAGGAGAGAATGAATCCCCGGAGAGTTACACATATGCGCTGGATCAACTGGCTGCTGAGTTGGATATCCTGTTATTCATATCCACTGGTAATAATGACAACCTTTTAACGGGGACAGGAGATATCAAGAGATATCCAGATTCTCTGAACGAACCGGAATCGTACATTAACACTCCTGCCGACTCCATGAATCATATCGCAGTTGGAGCTATAGCAGATGATCTTAATAACGACACTGATTTTAACGGTTTTTCACGAGACCGGAGTTTTCCGGCGGTGTATTCGCGGCGGTTTCATTACAATTTTTCTGATGATGAACTGAAAAGATCTGTTAAAAACCGATTACTAAGATCACCGGTTGTGCTTTTGGAAGGTGGAGATTTTGACGAGCTAACCAATCGTGATGTTCACGGGATAAAAGTAGTTTCTGCTCAGGATGGCCAGTTTTTCAATATAGCTCCGGGTACAAGTTATGCAGCACCTCTTGCTGCCAATCTTGGTGCAAAGCTGATGCGACAGTATCCGGAAATTTCGAATATGCAATCTATTAAATCACTGATCATAAATGCGGCAGTTTCACCTCGTTTAGATGACAGTTTTAATAATTTTGACAATCCTCAAAAAGCGGCTGTAACTGGATACGGAGTTCCTGATCGAACGCGATGTCTTTATTCGGATAATCACCGGGTAACGTTTCTGATTGAGGATGTAATTCGTGAAAGGCAGGAGAAGTTGTATCAATTAAAACTGCCGGAATATTTGTGCCATACAAATAAAAACCCGGGTTTGCTTAAAATAAATGCGACTTTGTGCTTTGCATGTAATCCTCTACCGGACAATCAGCTTGCCTATTGCCCGCAGCATATCACATTTGGATTCTTCAAGAATTTGAGTCCGAAAGAAATACGAGAGCTAAAAATGAAAGATAAAATGGTAAAGCAGGGGTGGGCTCAGGATTATTACAATAAAGTGAAATTGTTAAGTAATGCTCAAAAAGTGACTTTTAACTTGAGCCGTGATGTGATTATCCATGAAAATAATACGATAAAAATAGGAGTTCATTCACTATTGCACGGGTACATAAATGCTGCAGATCGTGCAGTTTTCCACGATCGTGATCATCCTTTTTCTCTTGCCATAACTCTGGAAGATACACGAACGGAGTTGGTAAGACATGAAAATCTCTATGATGAACTATCTGCTATTAATGAGCTGGAAGCAATCGGAGAACTTGATATAGATCTCGAAATTTAGACTCTTTGTTCTTCTTGTTGCTGTTTTTCCAGTTCAATGAGCTTAAGCCAGAGCTTGGTGTTGATTGCCGGTGAAAGGTGCGTGGTGTTGGACTGGATATCGAACAGGCTTTTTTTCAGTGTCTGAACCAGCGTCTTTTGAATACTGAAATAGGAGAGTCCCTCTGCTTGATCTGCGACCTTATCAAGATTCATTCCCTTTTCAAATTTGAATGCTCCGAATTCTTTTATTTTATAGACCAGATCCTTAATCTGCTGTTTGTCGGGCAGGTTCAGCTTTAATTTATAATCAAAACGCCTTAGCAAGGCCTGGTCGATGATGTGATCATGATTGGTTGCAGCAATTAAAACCACATGATCCGGTAGATAGTCAAATAGTTGAAGAAAGGTATTAACCACACGCTTCATTTCAGCGTGATCCTGACTATAATCCCTGAGCTTTCCGAGGGTGTCAAATTCATCAAAAAAGAGAATGGCCTCG
>PWME01000029.1 GCA_003559235.1 Mollicutes bacterium
AAGCATATCTTGGGCTTATTGCATTCGTGCTTTTTTTACGCAGACTCAAATATGGTAATCAGGGCGCAGGGGTTGCCTGTATCATGAGGTACACCCTTAGACTGCTAACCATTCAGCAGTTTCAACGAGCTGCGGCAATGATTTGTGCATGCAACGCATTGTACCATGAAGCTGATTTACCTGGGGACTTGCGTACTTTTTCTAAACAGGTTATCCCCTTTTCTCTAGGACTTTGGGTGGGTGGTGAAGCTACTCCCAACAAGTTTGTTGATTCTGCTGAAGCCCTGCGACAGGATTCATACCTTGGCCGACCGGATCAACTCAAATTCTGTCCAAAGCACCCAGATAAACTACTGAAATGGATTGCTGATCCTGTTCGCAATGAAACTCGCTGTTACTGCACAGAGCAGAGTTGTCAGTGGAGTGAGGATACGAGCGGCCTCCCAATATGGACTGTAGACGAAGATGTTTACAGAGAAAAGCCCTCTCTTGTTATTGGAACTATTGACAAGTTCGCACAAATTGCAAGGAAAAAAGAAAGTGCTGCCCTTTTTGGACTTGAAAATTATCTCAGACGACCAGATTTGATTATACAAGACGAGCTTCATCTTATTTCGGGCCCTCTTGGAACAATGACGGGACTTTATGAGATTGCAATTGACGAATTGTGCAGTCATGGTATGGTTCGCCCAAAAATTATTGCCTCAACTGCAACAATCAGACAAGCTTCCTCTCAGATTAGATCCCTTTTCAACAGAAACACCTGTCTGTTTCCACCACCTGTTATTGATGCCGAGAATTCTGGTTTCGCTGTAATTGATCGAGAAGCTTCGGGACGTAAATACATCGGGATTACAACAGCTGGTAGATCGGCAAAATTCACCCTTCAAGCAGTTTCGGCCTCACTGATGCAGTCAGTTGCCTCTAATAATGTTGAAGTAAACTGGAAAGATCTCTACTGGACTCTCGTCACATATTTCAATTCTTTAAGAGAACTCGGTGGAGCACTCGTCTTGATGCAGGATGACGTAACCTATTCTCTGGGTGATTTCGCAAAGCGTCATGACGAAATCCAGCGTAAAATTTCTGAGCCTGTGGAATTGACAAGTAGAGTCAGCTCTTCAGATATCAAGGAAATACTTGACAGATTATCTGTAAAATATCCAAATAAGGGTACATGTGATGTACTGCTTGCCAGTAATATGATCAGTGTTGGTGTAGACGTACCGCGCCTTGGTCTTATGGTTGTTAATGGTCAGCCGAAGGGTATAGCGGAATACATCCAGGCAACGAGCCGTGTTGGTCGTCAAAGCAGTGGGCCGGGTGGTATTATTGCAACAATTTACAATAACGCCAAGGCCCGTGACAGGTCACATTTTGAAACCTTTCGAACTTGGCATGATGCACTATACAGAGAAGTTGAAGCATCAAGTGTTACCCCATTTGCTCCACGCGCTCGTGAAAAAGCTCTTCACGCGGTGCTCGTTATTCTGGCAAGACACTTGATTCCGATTTATCAGGAGAACTTATCGGATGTCGACCAGCATGAGGACAAACTTGACAATTTAATTGAGGATATTATTGAACGTTCTGAGTCAATTGATGATGAAGAAACTGAAAATGTTGAACAGCATCTTCGCATGTTTTTGGAAAAATGGATAAACAGTTCTGGAACCTACGAGCAATACTGGAATGACTATAAACCTCGAACAAGCCTTTTGATCTCTGCTGAAAAAGCTGCAGAAATTATTGCCAGAAGAGGTGCTTTTGATGGCCGAGCTCATCCAACCCCAAACTCCATGCGTAATGTTGAACCAGGAACAATGTTCAAGCTAAAAGAAAAACTCTAGGATATGCCACGTAAAGAATTGGGAAAAATAAGACAAAGTGCCGTAGTGATGAATTATGGCCCCGGAGCAATAATCGATTTTCGTGAGCCTGGCACTGGCGCATCCGTTTCAGTAGTTTCCGCAGGATTGGAATCTTGGGAAAATCAAGCAGCGAGTGATGGGGACGCTTCTTCAAACCTTCGAAGATTTACAGAGCATAGATTGAAGGCCAAGCTTAAAGTTGACTATTTTCGATTACCACCAATTGCACCAGATAATAAAGGAGATGACAGAGCAGACCCATATATCACATTATTAGGTGTGCGTTTCCCAAAATGGTTGATGTGCCCAACTTGCAACACCATAAAGCCAGCTCAGAGATGGGGGCAGGACCCAGGAAATGCATCCCGCTATTGTGACAAATGCAGCCAAAATTTACCGGGAAACAATAAGGTTTATGTGATTCCAACACGTTTTATTGTTTCCTGTCGCAATGGTCATTTGGATGATTTTCCATGGGCAGAATGGGTACATCATAAGAACAAGGCCGGGTGTAACAACAGGCGGGAGTTTAGACTTGAAAATAAAGGACCTGGTTTGGCAGGTCTTGAATTGTTCTGTCCAAAATGCAATGCGCGAAGATCAATGGACGGGATATTCCGAAAGGAAGCATTTGATAATATGTCCGGTTGCAGTGGCGCGAGGCCTTGGTTACATGGTGACAATGAATCATGTAACAGCAAACCAAGGGCTATGCAGAGAGGTGCATCGAATCTTTACTTTCCTCAAATGGAGTCTGCTTTGGTTATACCACCGTGGTCTGAGGATATTGTAAAATCGATCGGTTTCAGATGGGAAGATCTCAAGAATACTGAAACTGTAGAGGACCGTCGAAAGTATATTGAAAAATATCTCTGGGATGAACTGGATCCAAAATTTAAATCCAGGGGTATTGATGACCTGCTAACAGCTATTGAGAATAAGCTTGGGATTTCCAAAAATGCGGATACAGGAAATCTTCGTTGGGATGAGTACAGGCAGTTTCTGTTATGCAAAACTTCTGGTTATCAGCTCAAGGGTGACTTCGAGGTTCGCGCAGAAGATGTTCCAAATGGGCTGAGTCATATTTCCCAGTTGCTTCGAATTGTGAGTCTGAAAGAAGTAAGAGCTTTGACTTCATTCACCAGAGTAGAACCTCCTCCAGGTCACCCAACTGTAAAGAAGCAATATCTTGGCCGATATCCAAAACGATGGCTCCCGGCTATTGAAGTAAAGGGTGAGGGTATCTTCATCTCAATTAATGAAGTTCGGCTTAAGGAATGGGAAAAACAAAAAGATGTGATTGACCGTGTTGGTGGAA